>SLSG01000120.1 GCA_007130545.1 Bacteroidales bacterium
CGGCCAGGGTCTTTACCTTGATGTTCCCGTCCAGCACAATGGTGCCCCCAACCACCTTGTCCCCGGGCTTCTTATCCACCGGGATGACCTCTCCGGAGATCATGCTTTCATCCACACTGGCACTCCCCCAGTAAACTTCCCCGTCGACCGGCACCTTGTCGCCCGAGTTCACCAGCACCCGGTCGTCCATTTCAATTTTGGAGGCATCCACTTCCTCCACAGACTCCTGTCCACCGTGCATCTCGATGGTCAGTCGCTTGGCTGTGTTCTTCTGCAACCTGACCAGGTCGTCGATGGCCGAGGTGGTTTTTTTCACTGACCGGTGTTCAAGCATATTTCCCAGTAAGACGATGGTAATAATGCTGGCAGAAGTTTCATAGAACATATAATCATGACCCAGGCTGCCTATCGTCCCGATTAAGCTGTATATAAAGGCGGCCGTGCTCCCCATGAAGATCAGCACATCCATATTGGCGATCCCGGACCGCAGGCTCATGAAAGCACTTTTCCCAAAATGCAGGAAGCCGACGATAAACACCGGGATGGTCAGGGTCAGCTGAAACAGGTCGTTGTGCAGGAAATCCACTGGCACAAACATGGCCAGCACGAGCGGAACAGTGAAAACGGCAGTAAACCAGAATTTTTTTTCAATGCCTGACAGTCCCTTTTTCCCGGATGCCCCATCCGACACTGGCCTGTATGCCTTGTATCCCAGTGATTTAATGCGGCTTATGGCCTGGTCGACCCGGGCCTCCCCTGTGGCGTCCAAACGCACCTCATCCGCTGCAAAATCTGCAAATACATTGGTAAACCCATCCTTCTCCAGGATTTTCACAATTCCCAGTGCACAATTTGTGCAGCTCATCCCCTCCACTTTCAGAGCAATAGATTTTTGCTTTTCTGATTCCATTTTCTCTTGCAGGTTTTTCCAAATCTCCGTTTCCAGGTTATTCCGATTCCAGCTTATTTTTTATGAATATACCGTGACCGTGATCCTGCGGCTGCCACCCCGCTTGCGATACTCACACAGGAAAATGCCCTGCCAGGTCCCAAGCTTCAGCCTCCCGCCGCTGACCGGAATCGTCAGGGAAGTGCCGGTCAGGGCAGACTTGATATGCGCGGGCATATCGTCATCCCCTTCCAGGGTGTGGGTGTAGTGAGGCATGCGCTCCGGCACAAGCAGGTCAAAACTGCGGTGCAGGTCTTCCCAAACCGAAGGGTCGGCGTTCTCATTGATCATCAGTCCCGCCGATGTATGGTGCAGGAATACGTTGACCAGGCCCTGCTCCGGAAGGTCATCCAGCTTGCTGGTGATTTGTCCGGTAATCAGGTGAAACCCCCTGGGGAATGGGGGCAGATTTATTTCTATTTGTCGGATCATCAGTTAATTATTGCATCATCGAAATAAAACCCCTGTTGGTCGCTGGGGATTCGTTTATTTTTAATAATTTTATTAAAACACACACATTAAACCCCAATAGTATATGAAAAGTTTGCTAAAAACAAGCCTTGTGCTCATAATCGCCTGGATTTTCCCATTATCAGGGCATTCCCAAAATTGTGATTTTTATGTCCCCCTGGTAGAGAACCGCGGTATGCAGCTGCAAAGCTTTAACCAGCGCGACCGCTTGCAACATTCCCAGGATGTGAGGGTGCAAAAGGTGGAGACCGATGGCAATCGCATCATTGCCACCATGCAGTCAACCATGTTTGACCAGCGGGGCCGGGAACAGCACAAGGGAAGTTTTCAGGTGATCTGTTCAGGGAACCAGCTGATGATCGATGTACAATCACTTATCGACCCCGGCCTCATGGAAGGTTTTCAGGGCATGGAAGTGAAGATGGAAGGAGAAGACATCGTTTTGCCCTCCAGCCTGACTGTCGGGCAGACACTGCCGGATGCCGAACTCACAATGGAGGTCACCACTGGCGGACTCAGCTTTGCCAATATCCACTTCACTATTTCAGACCGCAAAGTGGAATCCAGGGAAACCATAGAGGTTCCTGCCGGGAAATTTGACTGCTACAAGGTGTCTTACGCCACCCATATGGAAACCCGGACCATGGGGATTCCGATCAGGGCCAGCGGCCGGGTGGTGGAATACCACGCCCCGGGCGTCGGGGCGGTACGCACCGAAACCTATGACAGCCGTGACCGATTGCAGGGCTATACCCTGATCAGCGAGATTTACTAAAAAAAATCAAAATTTTTCTGAAAAAATTTGGATTACGAAGGTTTTCGTATTACATTTGTCTACGAAAAGCATCGTACTATATAAGGACAAATGGATAACGAAAAGAAATACCATCCGACAGAAAGCGAGCTGGAAATACTGCAGGTACTTTGGGAGAAAGGCCAGGCCACGGTAAGAGACGTGCATGAAGTACTGGAAAAAGGAAGGGACATTGGCTATACCACAACCCTGAAAACCATGCAGATAATGACCGAAAAGGGACTGCTGGGAAGGGACACCTCCGCACGCACGCATGTTTACAGCCCCATTGCTTCCAGGGAGGGCACCCAGAAGCAATTCCTGAACAAGATGATTGATGGTCTGTACAAGGGTTCTGCGGGGCGGCTGGTCATGGGCGCTCTCGGACACGAGAAACTTTCCCCAGAAGAGATCAGGGAGATACAGGACTACCTCAGGCAATTTGAAAACCCCCAGTCATGAGCATTGCTGAGAACATATCCCATCCTTTCATTGGTGCGCTGGGCTGGAGTGTACTCCACAGCCTTTGGCAATTCCTGATCATCGCCTTGCTGTTGCGCCTGGCACTGGGACTCTCCAAAAGATCGCCATCAGGCGTGCGTTACTGGCTGAGTGTGGTGGGACTGCTGGCCATTCCCCTGACCTTTGTGTTCACCTTTATCCGACAGTGGGGCATTTATTCCGGCGCCAAAAGGGTGGTATCCCTCCAGTTTGAGGATGCGGCCTGGTATGTGGCCGGTGGCGACACAGGCTTTTATATGGTGGACAAGCGGTACCCGGCCTTTTTGGATCGATTTGAGGCCCTCACGCCGGTGGTGTTCTGGATTTATGTAGTCGGACTTCTTCTCTTTTCCCTGCATGGGATATTCAACTATTACCGCATCTATTCCCTCCGGACCACCGGGGTGGTGGCCCTGCCTGTCACCTGGAAGTCACGCATCGCCCTCCTGGCCCGAAAAGCGGGGATAATGGGAAGGGTTCGCGTTAGGCTCTCCGACAGGGTCAGCATTCCTTTGGTGGTCGGATTTTTCAAACCGGTCATTCTGCTCCCCCTGGCCATGCTGACATCCCTGAGCCCGGAACAGGTGGAGACTGTATTACTACATGAATTCAGACATTTAAAGAACCGGGATCACTATATCAACCTTATTCAGAACCTGCTGGAAATCCTGTTCTTCTACCATCCGGCGACATGGTGGATCAGCCGCTGCCTGAGGGATGAACGGGAAAACCGCATCGATGAATGGGTGGTCGGAAGTACCGGATCTCCTTTGATTTACGCCCAGGCCCTGGTTAGCCTGGAAAGCAAGCGCAGCGGCACCTTGCAACCAGTGCTGGCTGCCACCCAATCCAAAACCCTTTTATTAGCAAGAATCAAAAACATCATGACCATGAAAACAAGACCGTTTAAACCCGGGAAAAATCTGGCCGCGCTGGCCATTATCCTGGCTGCAACCCTGTCGCTGGCCTGGTTTGACCCGACAAAAACCATGAACAACTACGCCCTGAATGACTACTCTGACCGGGTCTATTACCCGGCTGATCCATTTCCTTCGCAAACAAGTCCCTCCCCTTCCACTGCCGCTCTGACTGCACAGGGCCCGGTCACAGGACAGGTAAGTCCGCAGTCCAGACCTGAGTCAGATAAGCAGTCCGCGCCTGAATCCGATAGAAAACCAGGCAAGGTCGTTTTGAGCGACGGCACTTCCGTGCAATGGGCGGATCTCTCCGAAAAAGACCGCCAGCAGATTTTAGAGGGCGTCCGGGAAGCACGCCTGGCCATTGCAGAAGTGAACCGGGAGCTTGTTGAGAAATTCAACTCGGAAGAATTCCGGATGCAAATGGCGCAGGTGCGGGAGGAGACACGCAAGGCCGGCGAAGAAATACGCAAGTCCATGGAGGAGATGAACCGCGAGCTGTATTCTGAGGAGTTCCGGATGGAGATGGAGAAAGCCGGCGAGGAAGTGCGCAAGGCCATGGAGGAAGTGAACAGGGAACTGAATTCTGAAAAGTTCCGCATGGAGATGCAGAAAGTCGGGGAAGAAGTACGTCGGGCAATGGAGGAAGTGGACCGCGAGCTGAATTCCGAAGAGTTCCGCATGGAGATGCAGAAAGTCGGGGAGGAAGTGCGCAAGGCCATGGAAGAAATAGACTGGGAGGTTTTCGATGAAACCATGAAAGTCACCATGGAAGAGGTAGGGAAAACCCTGGAACTGATCGGCCCAAGCGTCCAGGAATTGCTCAGGGAGATCACGAAGGCCCTGGAGGAATCAAGCAAGGAAAAAGGAGACTCTTCCAGGCCGGATAAAAATCAGCCTTAACCATGCGGCTGTCCATTCAATAAAAAGGCGGGCGCCCG
>SLSG01000238.1 GCA_007130545.1 Bacteroidales bacterium
CTTGTATGTCCGCGAAGCCCGTCCATGATCTCAAGACCCTTTTTTACGCTTGTCCGGAAATGGGCCGAACCCAACACCGGATCACACTGGTAGAGGTAGTATGGCCTGACGCGCATCTTCAGCAGGCCCTGAAAAAGTTTTCGCATCACCACCACATTGTCGTTCACCCCTTTCAGGAGCACGGTCTGGCTGCCCAGCGGAATGCCTGCATCGGCCAGCATATTACAGGCCCTGCTCACTTCCATACTAAGTTCATCCGGATGGGTAAAGTGGATGCTCATAAACAAGGGGTGAGCCTTGCGAAGAATGGAAGTCAGCGGCTTGGTGATCCGTTGTGGCAAAACCACCGGAACCTTGGTTCCGATCCGAATGATTTCCACATGGGGGATGGCCCGAAGCGCAGTGAGCAGGTACTCAATCTGGCTGTCAGCCATGGTCAGCGCATCCCCGCCCGAAATCAGCACATCCCGCACCTCCCGCTGGCCTTTTATATAATCCAGGGCAGGTTGCCAGGCATCCCTGCCCATATGACACTTGTTACTGGCTACCATATGGGAACGGGTACAGTAGCGGCAATAGGTGGCGCAAAATCCGGTAACAAGGAACAACACCCTGTCCGGGTAACGGTGCACCAAATTGGGAACCGGGCTGTGCCCATCCTCAGACAAGGGATCTGATGCCTCTCCAGGTCCCCTGATGAATTCGTCCAATACCGGAACCACGGTTCTCCGCAACGCATGCCTGCTATCCACCGGGTCCAGCAGGCTGGCATAATAGGGCGTGATCCGCAGCGGAAGACTGTCATTGAATCCCGGCCGGGGACGAATTTCGCTTTCCCCCGGGCAGATCACTTCTGAAAGTTGTGACAAGCTGGTATAGCTGTTTCTCAACTGCCATTGCCAGCTGTTCCACTCTTTTTCAGAAATGCCCGGGAAAAAACGGTGAAGGAATCTGCGTGAACGGTCTGAGAGGACCGCAGCATCTGTGGTGGTTGTTTTTGGCCCTGAAAAGGGCTGAATACCCGGAGGTTCTTCAGCATCATTGGCCACGGGAACGTCCTTGCCATTGGCAATTGTTGCCCCCATTTTAAGCTCGGAAGCTTTCATCTGATCATAAGGAAATTTAATCCGTCAGATGGAACGCCGTTTGAACAGGCATTTGCAAGATACATGCTTGTGGTCAGCGGCGTTTCAATGAGAAAGATGTAATGAGCGTTTTTTGTGAATTTACAGGTTTAATAAAGCATTGGTTTCTTCCGCAAAAGTAAGATTAAAATCAATCCCAATAACAAGCTGATAAAAATATTTATCTTCTTGTTTATCAGGTTATTACGTTCCGTAAACCACAAAATATCAGCGAATGGCTGCATTTTCTGACGAGCGGTAATAAAATGCCCCGACAGCCGTCTGCAAAGATTGGAAAATTCCATTATTTTTGATAAAAAAAAGCATGGTGATCGTCGGGATTACGGGTACGCTGGGTGCCGGCAAGGGTACGGTGGTGGATTACCTGGTCAGAAAGAAAGACTTTATTCATTTTTCGGTCAGGGGTTACCTGAGCGGAGTGCTTGAGCGCCGGGGTATGCCGGTAAACCGCGACACCCTGACCGCGGTTGCCAACGAGCTGAGGGCCAAACACGGGCCGGCCCATATCATTGAGCAATTGTACGAACAGGCCAGTGAAAATGGCCAGGCCTGCGTCATTGAGAGCATCCGCAGCCCGGGTGAAATTGCCTCCCTGAGGGAAAAACAGGGGTTTGTGCTGCTGGCCGTGGATGCCGATGCCCGTATCAGATACAACCGAATCCGGAAGCGGAATTCGGAGACCGACAATGTATCCTTTGCGACTTTTCTTCAGAACGAGGAAAGAGAAATGCATTCTGACGACCCCAGCAAGCAAAACCTGGCAGAATGCATCCGCCAGGCAGACCACCTGATCAACAACGGTGGCAGCCGTGAGGCCCTTGGCGTGCAGATCGAATGTTTTTACAGGAAATTTGTCGGACGGGAAAAATAAAGGCCACAA
Organism: Bacteroidales bacterium; assembly: GCA_007130545.1. GTDB lineage: Bacteria > Bacteroidota > Bacteroidia > Bacteroidales > UBA7960 > SLSG01. The sequence continues at coordinate 2,026 of SLSG01000238.1, forward strand.
CCCATGGCCACCACCTTTTAACCAAAGCGCATCAACCAATGGAACCACCCAAATACCTCCGCCCCAGCTGGGACGAGTACTTCATGGAAATCGCCCACACGGTCAGCAAGCGCGCCACCTGTGACCGGGGACGCAGCGGCTGTGTCATCGCCAGGGAAAGGCAGATACTTGTCACAGGCTATGTTGGTTCACCCAAGGGCCTGCCGCATTGCGACGATGCCGGCCACCACATGAAAAAGGTCCTGCATGAGGACGGGCACACCAGCATGCATTGCGTCAGGACCGTCCATGCGGAGCAAAATGCCATTTGCCAGGCGGCCCGACTGGGAATCTCCATCGAAGGTGCCACACTTTACTGCCGGATGACCCCCTGCCGCGTTTGCGCCATGCTGATCATCAACTGCGGCATCACCAGGGTGGTTTGCGAAAAGAAATACCATTCCGGGGAAGAGTCGGAAAGGCTTTTTCAGGAAGCCGGACTCAGCATTGAATACTTCTCTGAGGAAACGGTCAGGTACGACAACCAGTAGCGCAGAACCGCAGGTTTTTCGATTCTTAGTCCGCAAAAATCCCGACGGAATGGGTTCCGTCAGACTTCACATAGCCCCTGTACATTGCCGTGGTGTTGAAAGGCATGGATACATTCCCATCCTTGTCGACTGCAATTACCCCGCCATTGGCCCCAATCTCCCTGAGGGTCTGGTTGATCAGTTCTTCTGAGGCGTTCTGCAGGCTGGCCCCCTTATACATCATCATGGCAGAGATTTCATGGGCCACCACATAGCGGATAAAGAACTCCCCGTGGCCTGTGGCCGATACCGCACAGGTGGCGTTGTTGGCGTAGGTGCCTGCTCCGATCACCGGAACATCCCCCACACGTCCGTAGCGTTTGCCCATCATGCCGCCCGTAGAGGTGGCAGCGGCCAGGTTCCCGTGCATGTCCAGGGCTACGGCACCGACCGTACCCATTTTGTCATTCACATCCAGTGCACCCCGGGTCTGCTGCCGCCTGAGGTGCTCGCGATACTGCTCCCAACGGCGCTGATCAAAGAACCAGGAAGGGTCCACCACATCCAGGCCCTGCTCATACCCGAACTGCTCGGCACCCTTTCCGACCAGCATCACATGGGGGGAGTTTTCCATCACTTTCCGGGCCGCTGAAATGGGGTTCCTGAGCGTGGTGATCCCTGCCACGGCTCCGGCATCCAAGGTGGCACCGCACATGATCGCAGCGTCCAGCTCATTGGTGCCCTCTGCCGTAAAAACCGCACCCCGCCCGGCATTGAACAGGGGGGAGTCCTCCAGTATGCGCACCGCAGCTTCGACCGCATCCAGGCTGGATCCTCCGATCTTAAGAATTGCTTCCCCGGCATCCAGCGCTTCCCGGAGCTTTTCATGGTATTCGACTTCTCTTTCCGGGCTAACGCTCTCCCTGGCCACATTCCCGGCACCGCCGTGAATTGCCAATGAATAGGAACCCTGTGAAAAAGCCGGGCAGCAAATCCCCGCAACGAACAATGCAAAAACGAATAATTTCTTCATACGCTTCATTCAAATGGTTTTTAAAAGTTATTGGGTTGACCTGTATTCGTCGTTCAGCCTCTGAATGACCTCCTCGGTGATGTCATGTCCGGGATGGGCGAACAAGATTCCCCCTCCAGGGGTATGGTTGAGGATAAAATCGAAATCCGCCTCCCGGTTATAGCGTTCCAAAAAGTCGGAAATCTTTTCAAACAGCTCCAGATTCATCTCGTATTCTTTTACTGTCAGCCTTTCCCGGTAGGTGTCGCTTGACTGGATAAGCTCCTGCTGCATCAGCATGAGCTCCTGTTCCCGGACCTGGGCCTGGTCCATGCTGATGGTGCCAGACTGAATGTTCTGCTGAAAGCGTTCCACTTCGGTCTGAAAAGTACGCTGCCGCCTTTCCAGGTCGTTTTCCAGGCGACGCTGCTCCCCCTCGAACTCATCACGCATTTTTATCGCCAGGTCATAGTTTTCCATCAGACGTTCCGCGCGGATGTAGGCTATGGATGCACCGGCTTCAGACAGCCTCTCCCTGATCTCAGTCAGCTGGTCCTCCTGTCGTTCGACTTTATCCCCCTTTTGCAAAAAAAACAGGGCATAAATCACGACCAATCCGACAAATAAAAGCAGATTCACGATGGTCGTGAACGGGATCTTGCCGGATTTGCCGGATGGTACGTTTGCAGCCTGCTCCCCGGCAGCCTGCTGGTTGGATTCATTCATCATAGGAAAATTTTAAAAAAAAAAGCTTAGGATTAGTTGCCCATTTCAGAAAGGAACCGGATGCGCATCAATCGAATCTCCTCCTCGGTAAAATCGTCCTCCCCCAGTTCCTGCAGGGCATGCGTGTAAGAATCGGTTTCAGCTGTTTTGAAATAATCGAAGATCTCCTCCTGCTTGTCGGGCTCAACCACCTGGTTAATATAATACCGGATATCAATCTTGGTCCCGGCAGCCACGATGCTTTCGATCTCGGTAA
>SLSG01000325.1 GCA_007130545.1 Bacteroidales bacterium
CCCGGAACCAACCATATCCCTGATATACCCATTATTCCCCAAATACCCTGCATCTGTCCCGATTGAGGATACCCTCCAGTATCTCTGCCGGGCGCTCGAAACGCTGGGTGAACATCATGGCCGCAATGATATAGGGTTTGAACCCGGCTTCCAGGTAGGTGCGGACCCGGTATTTTTCAAACACTTCGGCATTGACCTCCCCTTCCTTGCAGGAAACCCCCGAGATGTCGGCCGGCAGGCAGTGCATATACAGCGCGTCCTGGCTTTTGGTAAGCCTCATTTTGGCCTCGTCATACTCCCAATCCTTATGCCTTGCATTGTTGGCCAGGCATTGGACCTCCAGCTCTTGCAAGCCTTTCTTGTCGCCACCCAGCAACAGCCGCGTACGCTCCTCCATGATGTGGAAAGGAGCCCAGCTTTTGGGATATACGATGTCGGCACCTGCCATGGCCTCTTCCATCGAGTGACTGATGCTAAAGCTGCCGCCGCTTTCCACGGCTTGTTTTTCCGCCATTTCCGTAATATCCGGTATCAGCCCGTAACCTTCGGGATAAGCCAGCTCGATCTGCATGCCGAAGCGCGACATCAGGGCAATGATGCCCTGTGGAACCGACAGGGGCTTGCCGTAGCTGGGAGAATAGGCCCAGCTCATGACGATCTTTTTCCCGCGCAGGTTTTCCAGCGAGCCAAATTGACTTTCCAGGTGCATCAGGTCTGCCATGCTTTGCGTCGGATGGTCCAGGTCACATTGCAAATTGATCACCCCGGGCCGCACCGGCAGCACCCCCCGGGCAAAGCCCTCGTCGAGGGACTCAGCCACTTCCCGCATGTACTTGTTGCCCTCGCCGAGGAACATATCGTCCCGGATGCCGACAAAGTCAGACAAAAAGGAGATCATATTGGCCGTCTCCCGCACGGTCTCCCCGTGGGAAATCTGTGATTTTTCCTCGTCCAGGTCCTGCACCGCCAATCCGAGCAAATTGCTGGCCGACGCAAAAGAGAAACGGGTGCGGGTCGACTTGTCCCGGAAATTCGAAACGGCCAGTCCCGTATCAAATACCCTGGGCGATATATTCTGCTCGCGCATCTCCTTCAGCACCCTTGCCACCCTGAGGGTGGTAAGCAGGTCGTCCCGGCTTTTTTCCCAGGTCAGCAAAAAGTCTTTTCCAAACAGGCCGTTGCTGCTGCGGCCGATGGATTCAATTTGTTTTTCCAGTTCCATTATCTGATGGTTTTTATTGTTTTTTGCACTTTATGCTTTGGATGGCGCAGGCTCTATCCGATGCACATGCCAGTTCAAATCACCAGGCTGTTTCGGTGCGGATAACGGGTAAAATGCATTATCCCGGCAGCACTTACAGCTCATATGCAAATGCGGCATAGAATGCCGATGCGCTGACCAGGTGGTCAATGGGTACCTTTTCGTCCGGGGCATGGGCCAGGACCTCATTCCCGGGCCCGAACCCGATGACCGGGATGCCAAAGTGGCCATTGATGGTGACCCCGTTGGTGGAAAACGTCCATTTGTCCACCTTGGGCGGGCGCCCGAACAGCTTTTCAAAGCTCCGGATGCCGGTCTGAACGATCTGGTGGTCTACCGGAATCTTCCATGTCGGATAGTATTTTTCCATGCCGTATTCCAGTCCGGTGAACGACTTCTCCCTGTACTGAAGAGTCTCCACTTTCGCGTTCATACCCTCCACGAGCTGCTCAATTTCCCTGACGGCCGATTCCTTTGTCTCTCCCCAGGTTAGGCGCCGGTCCAGGTGTATCCTTGCATAGTCGGCCACTGCACAAAGAGACGGACTCCCCGAGCTGATCTCGGAGATGGTGATGCTGCCCTTGCCAAGGAATTCATCGTATGCAAGCCGTTCGTTAAGCTTTTCGATCTCAAGGGCGGCCCTGGACGCCATGTAGATGGCATTCTGTCCCCTTTCCGGGGCGGACCCGTGGGCAGAGACCCCGTAAAAGCTCACATGCATCTCCATCCTTCCGCGGTGCCCCCTGTATACGTTCAAATTGGTAGGTTCGGTGCTGATCGCGAAATCCGGCCGTATGCCTTCCTCTTCCACCAGGTATTTCCAGCAAAGCCCGTCGCAGTCCTCTTCTATGACGCTCCCCACAAAATAGATGGTGAGGTCCCTGTCAAAACCAAGGTCCTTAAGTATTTTACCGGCAGTTACGAATGCCGCGGCCCCGCCTTTCTGGTCCACCGTGCCCCTGCCATGCACAAAGCCGTCCCTGATCTCCCCCCCCAGGGGGTCGAAGCTCCAGTTCTCTGCATTGCCCAGGTCAACCGTATCCATATGGGCATCCAGTGCAAGCACCTTGCTGCCTTTGCCGATCCTGCCAATCACATTGCCAAGGCCATCTTGCCGGACCTCGTCAAACCCCGCCTCCCGCATCTGCCTCATCAGCTCCTGCTGAACGGCCCCTTCCTGAAGGCTCAGAGATTTGATCTGCACCAGCCGGGAAAGATTTTCAGCCGTATAGTTCGCATACTGCCCGGCCAGGCTGTTGATTTTTGAATATCTGTCATCCATTGTCAACAAAAATTTAATGGGTTGGGGTAAAGGTAAATTTTTTGCCGCTTTTTTTTTGAATATCTTTATGGTCTTTATTTAAATTTCGTTGTCGGATGGGCCGCTCCAATCAGACTGGCTGACTGCCCGGCATCAGCATATCTAAACCGATTGTGCATGTGGAAGTTTGTCTTATCCAGGCTGGAAGAAGGTACGCCCGTGATGGTTATTGTGGTGGTTGATCGCCAGGGCAGCAGTCCCGGCAAACAGGGCTTTAAGATGGCCGTGGCCGGCGACGGCACACTGGCAGGATCCGTCGGTGGTGGCGTGATGGAGTACCAGATGGTTGAGCTGGCCAGAAAACGGCTGGCCGACGGGGAGGAAGGGCCCCTGCTGAAGCGGCAGGTCCATGACCCGGCTGCGGAAGCGGAGCGATCCGGACTGATTTGTTCGGGGGAGCAAACACATGCATTCGTATTGCTTCAGCAAAGTGATCTGAACACCGTGGAAGCCTTGTGCAAGGCAGAGGAAAGAGCACTCAAGGGATGGCTTGTGATTGGTCCCGGCGGAATGTCCTTTTCAAAGGAAGCCCCGGAGACCCCATCCGGCATTTCCTGGCAAAAATTATCCGAGGCCGAGTGGAGGTATATCGAAGCTGTCGAGGAGGGACCCTGCCTGTACATCTTTGGCGGTGGCCATGTCAGCGTACCCTTGAGCCAGGTGTTTCGCATGCTGGGGTTCCGGGTTGTGGTACTGGATGACAGGGAAGGCTTGAATACGATGGAATCCAACGACTTTGCCCATGAAAAAAGGCTGGTGGATTACCGCAGGGCCGGGGAGTTATTTGCCGGTGACAGCAATACCTATGTGGTAATCATGACGGTATCGCATGCCACCGACCAGTTGATCCTGGGTCAAATGCTGGGCAAACCCCTGAAATATCTGGGAATGATTGGCAGCCATAAGAAGGTGCAGAAAATATTTGACACTTTGAGGGCTAAGGGTGCATCCGACGAACAGCTAAAAAAAGTGGATTCCCCCATGGGACTTCAGATAAACAGCCAAACCCCGGAAGAGATCGTGATCAGCATCGCTGCGAAGATCATCCAGGTAAAAAATGAATAAAATGAGGCGTTGTATTTTGCTGGCCATTTTGCTGGCCATTTTTTCAGAGGGGAACGGTCAAGCCCTCACCCGGTTTTTCACACTCGATGAGGTGGTCGCGCTGGCCCGGGAAAACTCCCCCGATGCGATGGCCGCACGTCACCGCTACAGAGGCAGCTACTGGCAATACCGCAGCTTTCAGGCCGGCTACCTGCCGAACCTCAGACTAGACGCGACCCTGCCAAACCTGAACCGCACGATCTCGCCCATTACGCTGCCCGACGGATCTGATATTTTTGTACGGCGAAGCCTGGCCACCTCCTCGGCCAACCTTGCGCTCAGCCAGACCATCGGGCTGACAGGCGGACAATTGTTCGTGAGCTCCGGATTGCAGCGAATCGACCTGATCAGAGAGGACGACAACCTGGTCTCTTATTTGTCGACCCCGGTGAATATCGGGTTCCGCCAGCCGGTGTTTGCCCATAACCCGTTTAAGTGGGAACGGGAAATCGAACCCATGCGTTACCAGGAATCCCGTAAGCGGTATGTCGAAGACCTGGAGAATATTTCCATACGTGCCACCAATCTGTTTTTTGACCTTTTGCTGGCCCAGATCAATGTCGGGATTAACCAGATCAACCTGGCCAGCAACGACACCTTGTACAGCATTGCCCAGGGACGGTTCTCCCTTGGCCGCATCGCGGAGAACGAGCTGCTGCAGATGGAACTGAATGTGCTGAACTCAGAAGCCCTGCTGGAACAGTCCCGCATTGACTACGAAGCGGCTTTGTTCAGCTTCCGGTCGTTCATGAGACTGGGAAGCATTCAGCAAATTGAGCTGATTCCGCCAGACCGGGTCCATGACCTGCAGATCGAGC
>SLSG01000273.1 GCA_007130545.1 Bacteroidales bacterium
AATGAGCGTGCGAATTTCGTAATTATTCAGCAAATTTAAGACTTTTTTTGCATAATCCTGATATTTATCGCTGATTGGCAGGATGATAGCCTGATCAGGGGCCAGCCAAAGCGGGAAGTTCCCTGCACAATGCTCTATCAGGACGGCCACAAAGCGCTCCATGGAGCCAAACGGGGCCCGGTGGATCATTACGGGCCGGTGTTTCTGGTTGTCGCTGCCGATGTACTCCAGCTCAAAACGTTCCGGCAGGTTGTAATCCACCTGTATGGTCCCCAGCTGCCATTTCCGGCCCAATGCATCCTTCACCATGAAGTCCAGCTTGGGCCCGTAAAAGGCGGCTTCCCCGGGAACGATATCAGCCTCCAGTCCCTTTTCACTGGTGGCTTCGATAATGGCCTGCTCTGCCTTGTCCCAATTCTCTTCCGTGCCGATGTATTTTTCCATATTGCCGGGGTCCCGCAACGAAATCTGTACGCTGTAATCACGAAAATCAAGGGCCTTGAAAATATACAGCACAATGTCGATCACCTTGGTAAATTCCTCCTTTACCTGGTCGGGCCGGCAGAATATATGGGCGTCATCCTGGGTGAACCCCCTTACCCTGGTCAGGCCATGAAGCTCACCGCTTTGCTCATACCGGTAAACGGTTCCGAACTCGGCAAAGCGAACCGGGAGGTCCTTGTACGAATACTGCTTTACTTTGAAAATTTCGCAATGGTGCGGACAGTTCATGGGTTTCAGGAAAAACTCTTCTCCTTCGGCCGGAGTTGTAATGGGCCGGAATGAGTCTTGCCCGTATTTTTCGTAGTGCCCGCTGGTAATATACAGGTTCTTGTTGCCGATATGCGGACTAATGACGGGTTGGTAACCGGCTTTCCGTTGCACCCGCTTTAAGAATTTCTCCAGGTTTTCACGCAATTCCGCACCCTTGGGAAGCCAAAGCGGAAGGCCCTGTCCGACCCTGGCTGAGAACGCAAACAATTCAAGCTCTTTGCCGATCTTCCGGTGGTCACGCTTTTTGGCCTCTTCAAGCATTTCGAGGTATTCATCCAGCTCTTTCTGCTTGGGAAAGGTAATGCCATACACGCGGGTCAGCTGCTTGCGGCTCTCATCCCCCCGCCAGTATGCGCCTGCAATGGCCAGCAGTTTTGTCGCCTTGATCGGGGATGTGTCCGGCAGATGCGGGCCCCGGCAAAGGTCTGTAAAATTTCCTGACTCGTAAAAACTGATGGTCCCATCTTCCAGGTCGCTGATCAGGTCTACCTTGTATTCGTCGCCCTTCTTGGTGTAAAAATCCAGTGCCTCCTGTTTTGGGACCTCTTTCCGGATGAATTGTTGCTTTTCCCGGGCCATTTCAAGCATCTTTTTTTCGATCTTTCCAAAATCATTGCTTGAAATGCTATGCTCTCCAAGGTCAATATCGTAATAGAAGCCGTTCTCGATATCCGGACCGATTCCGAATTTGGTGCCGGGATACAAGGCCTCGATGGCGCTGGCCATCAGGTGTGCAGACGAATGCCACATGGTGGCCTTCCCCTCCTTGTCATTCCAGGTGTGCAGCCTGATGGCCGCATCTTTCAGGATTGGGCGGTGCAGGTCCCACACTTCCCCGTTTACGGAGACCGACAGCACATTCCTCGCCAGGCCTTCAGAGATGCTTTTGGCAATCTCCAGACCTGTCACACCCTTCGGGAACTCCCTTACCGATTGGTCCGGCAATGTGATCTTAATCATTTTTTGCTAAGGTTTTAAGCTTGCAAAGATAAGAAAAAATTAAGGTGATTGGTGGTTTATTTGTGACGGAAATGCAGTGGGGATTAAAGACCTTCCATTCGCCTGATCAGCCGGAGCTTATGGGTGTATTTTTTAAGGCCGCGGTTGTATATGCCGTTGTGATCGATCATGTCAATTCGCACCTTCCCATGGGCATGGATAATAAATCCCTCATTGATCAGGAGCCCGACATGGTCGATCTCTTCCTCATGATTGTCAAAGAAAAGAAGGTCGCCCGGACGGGCCTCATGGATCAGGTGTACGGTTTCACCCTTGGTGGCCTGCACCGATGCATCCCTTGGAATCATAATGCCTGACATGCGGAAGGCAAGCTGGACAAAACCGGAGCAATCCATACCGAATACGGAGCGCCCGCCCCACAGATAGGGTACGTTCAGAAACATCATTGCAAAGTCCGTCACCCGTTCCACATTCGGAGCCGATACTTGCACGGTCTGACCGGAATAACTGAACTGCCTCCCCAGAAGCGAGATCTCCCCGTTCCCGGAATAAATACTACTGCCGGCACCAATGGGAAAACTGCTCTGTTCGCTGAGGTTTTCCATAAACCCAATCAGGTCGGTCCCGAGAATGGCAGGCAACCCCTTGATGTGGTTGTATTCCTCAAACCCCATCAGCTCCACCTGATTCACGGCAACCCAACCCTGGTATCTGTCTGCCTGTAACATCACATGGTGCCATCCATTCCGGGTCTCCAGCACCTCAAAAAGCTCTCCGAAAAGCAATTGGCTAACCATTTCGCTTCGATGGTCAGGACGTTCCCTTAATGAAGCAAACCCAAGAAGACATATTCCAAATTCCATAATTCTGGTTTTGAACTTAAAAGTAGGAAATTTCTTCAAAGGGGATAAACAATATGGCGGGGAAAATTCTTTATTTATTGTTAAATTCGTACGTACCAAATTCCTTCATATGTTCTTCAAGTGGCTTCAACGTCATTTCTCCCTGGTACAGAAAGGCTTATTTTTCCTGCTTGGGATCATTTTCATCGTACAGCTGTTCCCTGAGCAGCCGCGTTTTGGGTATGAGTACCAGACAGGCCGCCCCTGGGCCTATGCTGACCTGATCGCGCCGTTTGATTTTGCCGTACTGAAATCCCGGGAAGAGCTTGACAATGAGATCCAGCTGGCACTGGAGGAATTCAAGCCCATATTTTATACAGACACTGCGGTGGCCGGACGGCAAAAGGCGCAGTTCAGGGAAGCCTACGAGAAAGTGCTCGACACTGCTTACAGCGAAAGACTTGATCCTGTGCGGCAGGATGCGAGACTTAACGAGGTGAAAAACCTGCTGGACACTTTGTACGCCAGGGGGGTAATCTTTCTGGACGAAGCCTATTCCGATGCGCCTCCGGGCTTCAGAATCAGACTGGCAGAAGGTCGGGTGGCAGCCGAAAGGACCATTGGGGATTTTTTCTCCATTTTCGAGGCATATGGGCTTGTCAATAACTACCTTGGGCAGCTGCAGGGTAGAGACAGCCTCCTGTTGCGGCCACTGTTGGAGGATGCACTGGTTCACAACGTATTCCTGAATCGGGAAATGACTGAACGTTACCGTGAATCAGTCGTAGACGGCATTACACCCACCCGGGGAATGGTGCAGCAAGGGGAAAAGATCATCTCACAAGGGGAACTTGTCAGCCAGGAAAAATTCCAGATCCTGGAATCATTGCGGGAGGAACACCAGAAACTGACCGGCCAGGCAGCCGTGAGAAACATTTTATATCTTGGCCAGTTCCTGCTGGTGAGCATCTCCATGATCGTGCTGGTGCTGTTTTTGTATGTCTTCAGAAGGGATGTGTTTGACGACAACCGCCGCATGTTGCTGGTACTGCTGACCATTTTGTTCATGGTTTTCCTGACCAGCCTGGTCATACGGTATGACCTGGATTTCCTCTACCTGGTACCGGTTTGCATTGTACCAATTGTCATCCGTGCTTTCTTTGACAACCGCCTTGCCCTTTACGTGCACATCATCACCATCATCATGATCGGGTTTCTGATACCGAGAAGCTTTGAATTTGTGTTTCTGCAGTTCGTTGCCGGAATCATCGCCATTTTGAGTATGGCCAGCCTCAGACGGCGATCCCAGTTGTTTTTTACGGTGATGCTGATATTCTTTACCTATGCTGCGGTTTTCCTGGGATTGTCGCTGGCTCATACCGGAACTTTCGATGGTCTGCAATGGGTTGATTTTTCTTATTTCCTCGGTGCCGCCATGCTTACCCTGTTCGCCTATCCGCTAATCTTTCTTTTTGAACGCCTGTTCCGCCTGCCCACCGATTTCTCGCTGCTTGAGCTGTCGGATACCAATAACGATTTGCTCAGGCAACTGGCCATGCTGGCCCCGGGAACTTTTCAACACTCCCTGCAAGTGGCCAACCTGGCGGAGGAGGCAATATTTGCCATTGGAGGGAATGGTTTGCTTACCCGCACCGGTGCATTGTATCATGACATAGGAAAGATGGATGAGCCGTTCCACTTTACCGAGAACCAAACCTCCGGTTTCAATCCCCATGATGAATTATCCTATGAGGAAAGTGCCAGTATCATTATAAGCCATGTGATTAAAGGAATCGAGAAAGCCCGGAGAAAAAACCTGCCGGAATATATCATAGATTTTATACGCACCCATCACGGAACCACCACGGCACGCTATTTTTACACGCGACAGCTAAAGGATAACCCGGACAGGGAGGTGGACA
>SLSG01000286.1 GCA_007130545.1 Bacteroidales bacterium
GTACCACGGGGATGATTTGCTGGTCCACCGTTCTGGAATTGGTGGTTCTGACCTGGGGACTTGCCCCCGGCCTGCGGTCATTGGAAAGTTCCATGCCCATGCGGGACGGGGCCAGCAGGCACTCCTGCCCCCTGTAAACGGACCAGGATACTTGTTCTCCCAGGTATACCCTGACTGTAATCTGCCGGTCAGGGGATGTGATTTCAAAATCCGCAGCCCGACCGAAGCATGCCAAAAAAATCATTGGCAGCATAATGGTGAACCTCTTTAATAGCATTTGTTGACTCCTTATATTATATGTATAGTAACGCATTTGACAGATCATGCATCGGACAAATCATTGCACGGGCAGCCAGCCCCGGCCGGATCATTTATCGCCCTGGGCTTTTGCAATGGTTTCCGCCTCCTTCATTGCATCGGCAAGGGATGCGTCCCTGGTGATGAACTCCTTCCATTTTTCCTTTGGATCGGGTGGTGTGGCCAGTGAGACCAGGATCAGAACCAGTATGGAAGCCGAGGCTGCGGGCAGGATAATGTATTGTTCATCCAGCATGGGTGAACCGGTATGATGGGTCATGATGGAGTTGATGAGGGTGATGAGCAGGGTCAGACCCATGCCGGTGGCAATGGAGGCGACCCCTCCGGCAACCGTTACCCGTTTCCACAGGAAAGTGGCCATCAGGGCTGGAGTGAGTCCGGCCCCCACCATGGTGTAGGCCGTCAGGGCCATGGCCAGGATGGTGGTGAACTGGGTAAGCAACAGATAGGCCAGGATGCCCAGCAGGAGGATCATGATGCGCTGGAAGGTCACAATAAACTTGATGCTGGCATCCGGGTTGATAAACCGCTGGTAGATGTCCCGGGTCAGGTTTGTGGAGGGCGTCAGCAGAAAACTGTTCCCGGTCGAGGTGATGATGGCAATAGATGCACAAAGCAGCAGCAGTCCGCCCCATAGCGGGATGCCCACCTCGGTGCTGTAACGAGCCGTATGCAGGATGATTCTTTCGGAGTCTGCAATGGAAAGGAACATTTCAGATACGGACGGCAGGGAGTTGAAGTGGCTGAAGGCAAATATGGCCAGGGAAGCCAGTGCGGTCTCTACAATGATGGTCCCGATGACCCACCATAGCACAGCCGATTTTGCTGATTTTTCATTTTTTGCCGAAAAAATGCGCTGATAGATGTTGGAATCACCCATCAGCAGGAAGAACGATGGCAGGAATATCCCCATGGCCCAGAAGAAATTATTGCTCCCGAAAACGGTAAAATGGGACGGGTCCAATGTGGCGGTCAGGTGTTCCACTCCCCCAATATTAATGAATACCAGCGGAACGGCGAGGAGAACTGCCACGGTAATCAGGGCCCCGTTGATGATATCCACGGCGACGATCGACATCATGCCGGCAAAGGCCGTAAAAACGACCATAAACCCGGCAGTCAGCAACACGCCCTGCCACTCCGGCATGCCGGCCACCAGATTCAGAACAAACCCGCCGGCGCGGAACTGGTATCCCGCGATGGTGGTATAGGCAATGACAATGACAATGGTACCAAGGATTCTGGCCCATTTGTTGTACCGCATTTCCAGAATATCCGGAACGGTAAACTTGGCAATGCGCCTGACCCTGGCTGCCAGGAAGAAAACCACAATAATCCCGGTCCACGCGCCGGCTGCCATCCATAACTCTGAGAATCCGACCCTGGCTGCAAGTCCGGCCCCTGCCAGCAGGCTGCCGGATCCCATCCAGGTACACAGCAGGGTGCCCACCAGCCTTGCTGTGGGCACAGACCTGCCGGCCACCATAAAATCCTCCTGTCCCTTCACCAGGAAACTCTTCGACACGGAAATGGTCATCAATATCACCAGGTAAGCGATTGCAACCCATAAAAAGATCATAGTATCAATATTTTTGGTTTGTATTTGGGGGTAGCGTTTCTGATTTCTTTTCTGCCAGTAAAAATATAGATTTTGGGAACCTTCCCCGCAGAATAGACAATTTTGTACTTAATTATGCTAAAACAGGATAAAAAAGTAGAAAAACTGCTAATAAATGGGAAAAAGCAGCGGAATTATAATTTAGAATTGATATAAATTTCAAGATTCTTGAAAAAAACGGGTTAATTTATTGTTAAGGATTTAAAAATAGTGTTAATATTACACTTTAAAATTAAGTGTAATTCTGACACTATAATCTACATACGTTTATTTTAAACAAACTTAATCAACTGCCTATGAGATGAACACTGGTTTTCTAAGCATGGAAGGCTTGACTTTCATGAATCAAAGTTTCAGTTCTAAACCTTAACAATTTAACCAAACCTTAAACCAAATGAAGGACAAATTATTTAGAATGGGCGAAAGCAAGGAAAGGAGGGAAAGGTACCTTATCCTTACGGGGATCTGCTACCTGTTCCTTTTTTTTATTGCGGGTTTTTCGCAAGTTTACGGGCATGACAATGCCATGTCTGCCAATTCCGCGATGCAGCAGTCAATCACCGTAGCAGGTGTTGTTACGGATGCCAGCAGTGGCGAGACCCTCCCGGGTGTAAGTGTCGCCATCAAAGGGACCTCACTGGGGACCGTCACCGATATTGACGGTCGTTATACCCTGTCAGTAAGCGGTCCGTCAGACATCCTGGTCTTCTCATTCGTGGGGTATACTCCGCAAGAGATCCAGGTAGGTAACCAAAGGACGGTCAATGTGGCGCTTGCCACAGCGGTAACAGCTCTTGACGAGATCGTCGTCATCGGTTATGGTACCCAGCGACGCGGGGATATTACCGGTTCGGTATCCAGTGTCGGACAGGAAGACTTTCAGCGCGGATCCGTCAGGGATGCAGCCCAGCTGATCCAGGGCAGGACCGCCGGTCTCCGTGTAGGTGTTACCAGTGGCGATCCGACAGCAGGTGCGCAAATTTCCCTCAGGGGGATTACCACTTTGACCGGTGATGCTTCACCGCTTGTGATTATTGATGGTGTTCCCGGCAGTCTGCGAACAGTGGCCCCCGAGGACATTGAATCCATTGATATCCTGAAAGACGGTGCCGCAGCCGCTATTTATGGTACACGCGGAACAAACGGTGTCATCCTGATTACCACCAGAAAGGCCAGAAGAGATGTTTCTATCATCGAATACAGCTCTTACTTTGGGGTGCAGTCAATCGCCAGGCAGCTCGATTTCCTGGATGGAGATGATTATCGTCGTCTGATCGGCCAGGGCTACAACTTCATTGACCATGGCCACTCGACCGACTGGCTTTCTGAAGTGACCCGCGCCAACCCGATCAACCATACCCACAACCTGATGGTCCAGGGTTCCTCCGGGAACTCCGACTACACGGCTGCGGCCAACTACCGGAACTGGGAAGGCCTCTTTAATAAATCAGACAACGAAGAATTGCGCCTTCGTATGGACGCCAACCATTCCATGTTTGACGACATGCTGAAGCTGAATGTGAATATGATCACCCGCAACCAGAAGTTCTGGACGGGCGGCGACGGATATAGCTTTAACTCTTATGTCTACCGCCAGGCTCTGATCCGCAACCCCACCGACCGCCCGGCGGACGATGAGGGGAACTGGATTGAGCGCGATATTTATTTTTATGACAATCCGGTGGCTTATATTGAAGAGACCCATGGACAAAATGAACTGCGAACGATGCGGTTGTCTGGTAGCGCAACGCTCACACCCATTGAGAACCTGAATATGAAGCTACTGATTTCTTCCAGCAACAGCACCGAATTAAGGGGTTTCTCACAGACCAAGCGCCATGTGTCCACCACCAAATACGGCCGCAATGGTTTTGCTTCAAGGGGAACTTCGGGTTCCGAGGATTTTCTCGGAGAGTTCACAACAGACTACAGATTCCAGGTCGGTGAGCACAGGTTTACCGTACTCGGGGGCTACAGCTACCAGGAAAGGATGTGGGAAGGATTTTGGATGCAGAACTGGGATTTTCCGACAGATCTTTACTCATTTAATAATATGGGTGCAGGTAACGCACTGACCCGTGGGGAATCACCCATCAGCAGCAACAAATCTTCCTCCAAGCTTATTGGGTTCTTCGGCCGTGTGAATTATAATTTCAATGACAGGTATTTACTGATGGCCAGCTTGCGCCGCGAAGGTTCTTCCAGGTTCGGTGCCGACCACCAGTGGGGCTTGTTCCCGTCCATTTCTGCCGGATGGCGCATCAGCCACGAACCGTTCATGCAGAACCTGCTCGGTGATGTGCTGGATAACCTGATGCTCCGCCTTGGGTATGGTGTGACTGGAATCGAGCCTTCCAGCCCATATCTCTCACTGACGACTTTGAACTATGGTGCAAGGTTCTTCTACCAGGGGAACTGGATACAGGGACTTGAGCCGGGTCAGAACCCCAATCCCAACCTGCGTTGGGAGCAAAAAGAAGAGATTAACCTTGGTCTTGAATTCTCTCTCTACAACCACAGGGTCGGCGCCAGCTTTGACGTATACAGAAGGTA
>SLSG01000254.1 GCA_007130545.1 Bacteroidales bacterium
GTGTGGATGAAAGCATGATCTCCGGAGAGGTCATCCCGGTGGATAAGAAGCCCGGGGACAAGGTGGTTGGGGGCACCATTGTGCTGGACGGGAACATCAAGGTAAAGACCCTGGCCGTGGGCGGGGACACGGTTTTGTCTCAGATCATCGAGATGGTGCGCAATGCACAGCAGGACAAGCCCAGCCTGCAAAACCTGGCCGACAAGATCAGCATGGTGTTTGTCCCGGTGGTGGTCATCCTTTCCTTGCTGACCATCGGGTTCTGGTTTTTCGGGTCGGATCTTCCCTTCAGGGACTCCCTGATGCGTGGCATTGCCGTGCTGGTCATTGCCTGTCCCTGTGCACTTGGATTGGCCATCCCGACGGCGGTTGTAGTCGGACTGGGCCGTTCGGCCAAAAATGGAATCTTGATCAAGGGCGGAACGGCCATCGACAAGTTCAGCGCCATTGATACCATTGTATTTGATAAAACCGGGACCCTTACCACAGGAAAGTTCAGGGTAAAGGGCATGGAGGTTTTCGGAAAATCAGAAGAAAGTGTCCGGGCCCTGCTGTACAGCCTGGAAAAGCATTCCTCGCATCCGATTGCCAACTCCCTTACCGAACACTTTAAAGGCAGCGGGGATGTGAAGTTTGAGGAGGTCGAAGAACGCAAGGGCCTGGGCATTGAAGCGACCGACAGGCATGGCAACCGGTTTGTTGCTGGCTCTTTCCTGGTTGCTTCCCACCTTACCGCGGACGACTCTCACCATGTTTACCTGCTGATGAACGACCAGATCATCGGGTGGGTGGACCTTGAAGACGAGATCAAGCCGGAAGCCAGGAAGGCCATCGACTTTTTCCGGCGCAAGGGCGTGCGTACAGTCATGCTGAGTGGTGACCGGGAACATCGCTGCCGGGAAGTGGCTTCCTTGCTGGGAATTGATGAGGTGTATGCCGAAAAACTGCCCCACGAGAAGCTGGAGGTCATTGAAAAGCTGTCTGCCACCGGCCGGGTGGGGATGGTGGGGGATGGGATCAACGATGCACCGGCACTGGCAAAGGCCTTTATCGGCATCAGCATGACCGATGCGACCCAGGTCGCCGTTAAATCGGCCGAGGTGGTATTGCTCAAGGGCAATCTGGATCTGCTTACCAAAGCTTATTCCACCACCCGCACCACCTTGCGTACCATTAAGGAAAATCTCTTCTGGGCCTTTTTTTACAATGTGGCAGCCATCCCGCTGGCCATGGCCGGTTTTCTGACCCCCATCGTCGCGGCGGGAGCCATGGCGGCATCTGATGTCGTGGTGGTGTTGAACTCTCTGAGGCTGAAGCGAAGAAAGCTTAGGTGAGCAGGGCCTTTTCAAGGCTTTCCCAGAGCAGCCTGGCGGTTTCATCCCAGGAAAACCTTTCCCGCTGTTTGCGCCCCCTTGCGATAAGCTCCCCTGGCAGTTCAGGCTCCATGGCAATTCTGAACAGCGCGTTCCGTATACTTTCGACCGAGTAAGGGTCTGCCAGCAAGGCCGCATCCCCTGCTATTTCAGGCATTGAGGTGGTATTGGATGTGATCACCGGTACATCACAGTTCATGGCTTCAATAATCGGAATGCCAAAACCTTCAAATGTGGATGGAAGTACCAGCGCGTGCGCTCCACCCACCACACGTGCCAGCTCTTCCCGTGCCAGCCGGCCCAAAAACCTTACCCTCTCCCGGCATGCAGGGGAAACATCCCCGGTCCGGAAGAAGGAATTCCGGAACATTGGCGCTCCGACAATCAGCAGGTGCATATCCGTTTCCCCGCTTGAGCATAGGTTTTCGAAGGCTTTCAGCAACCTGCCCAGGTTTTTCCGGGGGTTCAGGGCACCCACAAATATGTAATACGGCTTGCCCGAAGCATATTGTTCCCTTACCGAATGTTTTTCTTTTTCTGACAGTGGCCGAAAGACAGGGGAGGCCCCGTTGTAAATCACGTCGATGCGGCCCGGGTCAATGCCATAAGACCGGATGATGTCCTGCTTGGAATATTCAGATACCGTGACGAGTCTTTCCGCATTCCTGGCGTATACCGGGAAATATTTTCTGTAATACCACCTGGTCAGGGCCGGCATGTTACCGGGGAAATGCACATAATTGAGGTCGTGCAGAGCAACCACCGAGCGGATTGGCGGAGGCAGGTTGTAGCCGTCCGGTGAAAAGTAAAGGTCTATGCCGTATTTTTTGACCAGGTGGGGCAGTATATGGTGGAACCGCAGGTACCAGAGTACCGGGTGCCGGCTTGGCAGGAAGGTGCGGATGGGATGGACATTGTCAGAAAAGACAAATGACTCATCCCACTTCCTGTCGAAGATAAAATAAAACTTGTGTTCCGGATGGGCCCTGGTGATCCGGCTCAGGGTCTCATACTCAAACCAGCCGATGCCTTCCAGCCGGTCCTTGATCAGCAGTTTGGTATTAACGGCAATGCGCATTTAGGCGTTCATGGACATCAGAAACTCTTCGTTCGATTTTGTGTGCCTCATTCGTTCCAGCAAGAATTCCATGGCTTCCATCGGGGTCATGTCTGCGATGAACTTGCGAAGCACCCAAATGCGACTCAGCAGGTCCTTATCAAGCAGCAAGTCTTCCCTGCGGGTCCCGGAGGCAATGATATCGATTGAAGGGTAAATGCGCTTATTGGAAAGGCGGCGGTCGAGCTGCAGTTCCATATTGCCGGTTCCCTTGAATTCCTCAAAGATTACCTCATCCATTTTGGATCCGGTATCGATCAGTGCGGTTGCAATGATTGACAGGGAGCCCCCGTTCTCAATGTTGCGGGCTGCCCCGAAGAATCGCTTGGGTTTGTGCAGGGCATTGGCGTCCACTCCACCGGAAAGCACCTTGCCGGAAGCAGGTGCCACGGTATTGAAGGCCCTTGCGAGCCGGGTGATGCTGTCCAGAAGAATCACCACATCGTGCCCGCATTCCACCATGCGCTTGGCTTTCTCAAGTACAATGCTGGCCACCTTCACATGCCGTTCGGCAGGCTCATCAAAAGTGGAAGATATCACCTCTGCATTCACGTTGCGCGCCATCTCAGTTACCTCTTCCGGGCGCTCATCTACCAGCAATACAATCAAAAACACTTCCGGATGATTGGCTGCAATGGCATTGGCTATTTCCTGCAGCAAAATGGTCTTCCCTGTCTTGGGCTGGGCTACGATCAAGCCTCGCTGACCTTTTCCGAGTGGCGAGAACATATCGATCACCCTGGGTGAGATGGATGCTCCGGCATGTCCTGTGATGTTAAACTTTTCGTCGGGGAACAACGGGGTCAGAAAATCAAATGGTACCCGGTCACGCACCTCCGCGGGGTCACGGCCGTTGATCTTTTCCACCTTGATCAAGGGAAAATATTTTTCATTTTCCTTTGGCGGGCGGATGCCCCCGTTAACCGTGTCTCCCGTTTTCAGTCCGAACAGCTTTATCTGGCTTTGAGAAACATAAATATCGTCTGGGCTGTTCAGGTAATTATAGTCAGATGAGCGGAGAAATCCATACCCGTCGGGCATAATCTCAAGCACTCCTTCAGCGGTTATGATACCGTCAAATTCATATACCGGTTCTCCGGCGCGCTTATCATATCCCTTGTGCTTGTGAGTGCTTTCCTTTTCCCTGGATGATTGTTCCGCTGCCTGGCTTTTGGACTCTTCCATTTTTTGGCCTTCCTCCAATAGATTGGCGGAGCCTGATGTGTGTTCGTCCTGTAAATTCTTCTCACGATCCCCGCTCTTATCATCCCGCTTCCAGGGTTTTCCCTTGTCGGCCTGTCCGCCCCTGTGCTGCCCGGGCCGGTTGTCTCGCCTTTCCTGCTGACCCGGCTGGCGTTGGGTGTTGGCTGTTGGCTGTTGGCTGTTGGGTGTTGGCTGTTGGGTGTTGGGTGTTGGGTGTTGCTGCTGTTGCTGCTGTTGCTGCTGTTGCTGTTGTTGCTGCTGTTGCTGTTGCTGTTGCTGCTGCGGCTGCTGTTGTGGTTGTTGCTGCGGCTGCGGCTGCTGTTGCTGCGGCTGCTGTTGTGGTTGTTGCGGCTGCTGCTGTGGCCGTTGCGCCTGGCCTTGCTGTTTTGGTTGCTGGACCTTTGTGTCGCGTCCACCGGAAGACCCTGCGGGAATGCGCTTGCGGGTCCGTCCACCCCGTTTATCATCCGCATCTTCCCTTGACTGTGAATCAGCCCTTTTAGGGGCTTCTTTTTCCGTCTGCTTTGCGGTGGCCGCAGATCCGGGTTTTCTTCCGGGCTTGCGTCCCCGCTTAGCTGGTTTGGCCTCCTCCCCGACTTGTTTGTCGGGTCTTTCGGCTACTGGTCTATCGGCTGCCGGTCTTTCGGCCACCGCCGGGTTAAGGGCCTGTGCATCCAGTATCTGGTAAATCAGGTCTTGCTTTTTGAAGGATTCTACCTTTTTAATTTTCAGCTCTTTGGCAATTTCCCGCAACTCGGTTAATAATTTGCCGTTCAGTTCTA
>SLSG01000009.1 GCA_007130545.1 Bacteroidales bacterium
ATAGGTATGTAATTAATTGACCAGGTCCCCCCTGAGGTACCTGAAACGGTTCCGGGCATTTACGGTATTCAAGCTCCCGGGATGGTTAATCATCAAACGCTGGTAAAGCTCCATCGCTTTTTCACGGTCGTTGAACACCTGCTCATACAGCTGGGCACGCCTGAACAGGGCATCGTCCGCCAGCAATCCGGCAGGATACTCCTCCACCACCCTTGCCAGCAGGCTGTCAGCCATTTCCGGCTTGCCCTGCTTCAGGTAAACCCCGGCCTTGGCAAACAGCACATCGTCCACTATGGCGTGAGAGGGGAACAATTGAGGAATCGAATCCAGTGTCGCCAGGGCTTCTTCAAAACGGTTCATAAAAACCAGTTTCTCTGCCCGCGCAAACCGCATCAGTGGTTCGGTATCCCCGTCAAACCCAATGTTGTCCTGTATCCTCAGGGAAAGGGCCATGGCGTCGTTGGCGATCAGGCGGGAAGTGGCCGCCTTCAGGATGTCCAGCTGGGCCTTCGCCCAGTCAAATTCACCGATAAAATAGGAAAGCCGTGCATTCTTGAACCGGGCTTCGTGTCCGAGCGGGTTGTCTCGGTATTGCTTGTCTACCTGAGAGTACAGCAAGGTCGCATCCCATACCTGTCCGGTCAGCACCAGGATATCTGCCAGCTCGATACGGCATTCGGCGCGGACCCGCTGGCTGGCCTGCGGCATGTGGATAATTTCGCCCAGCAATGTGGTGGCCGCTTCGATCTTTCCCAGGTGGAAGGCCTGCAAGTTTGCCAGGTTGCGCACCAGGGTCACGGTGTTGGGATGTATGCCCAGGTCCTCCAGCGCCTGCAGGTAATCGGCCTCAAGCGCCAGCAACTCCTCACTGCCATAAGAAAAACCAGAGGCGATGCTGAGGAAGCGGACGTCCAGACTGCCGACCAGGGCATCCAGGTAGTGGCTCCCCTCCTCCCCTTTCTCCAGTATATACTTGTAGGCCTGCGCAGCAATGTCAAAATGCTCATTTGCAGTACTCAGCTGGGCCACTTCCAGCACCAGTTCACCTTCCTGCCTGAACCGCCTGTCGAGCGCCCGTGCCTGCATAAATGCCATTCGGAAATCCTTTTGCTGTATGGACAGCCAGAGCAGCATCTCTGAATAAAGGTTTGCATTGGGATAACGCTGGGTCCTTCCCAGCAGCACCTCCCGCAGGGCTTCGTTCCTGGCAAAATCCGGATCGTTATTGATGGCATCCTGCAGGATCCCCCTCACCCGGTCCATTTCAGACATGTTCTCCTCCAGGTATCCCACGTATTCATCCATCATGGCCTTGTAATCCCCTTTGCGCTCATAAAGCGGGGCAATGCGCAGGTTGAACGGGTAGGAAGTGCCCAACATGCGCCGGCCATGCATCAAGGTCTCCAGGGCACGGTCAATAAACCCCCTTCTTTCGAAGGAACCGGCCAGGTCAATCACGGCCTGCTGGCTGCCAGGGAGTCCGCTTATCAGCTGATCAAAATGCCTCCTGGCCTGCCGTTCGTTCCCCGAGCGGTCAAGCACCCAGCCAAGGTCCACCTCGAACCTGATTTGTCCGGGATTTCTCCGGATCTGCTCCCGCACCACCCGTTCCGCCCTGCGATAGTCCTCCAAGGCGAACAGGCATTCCAGGTACTGGGAATAGATTACCGAAGCCCGGTCCGATTCAAAAAGTTCTTCGTACAGCTCCACGGCCATGTCATACCGGCCCTCACGGAAATACTGCGCCGCCAGCTGTTCCTGCGTATTGACCGTCGTTTCCTCCCGGGCCTCCCCCGGGGTGAAGATGCGCGGCAGGCTGGGCACCTGCGCCTGCGAAAGGGTGTGCAGCAAAAGCAAGAAAGGCAGTATGGCGGGAAGTATTCTCATTGTATTAAAACGCCCCGGCAAACAAATTGTTTTGTTTATGGAGTCGGATAGGCCTTATTGGTATGGAGTCGGATAGGCCTTACTGGCTGATCCGTTCAAAACCCGTATACGGAACCAGTGCTTTGGGCATCCTGATCCCTTCGGGGCCCTGGTTGTTCTCCAGCAGGGCCGCCACGATCCTGGGCAATGCCAGGGCGCTTCCGTTCAGGGTGTGGGCGAGCAGGTTCTTCCCGTCACCGGAGCGGAAACGCAGCTTCATGCGGTTCGACTGGAAGGTTTCAAAATTGGAGATGGAGCTGACCTCCAGCCAGCGTTTCTGGGCGGCCGAATACACCTCCATGTCGTAGGTCATGGCCGAGGCAAAACTCATGTCCCCGCCGCACAGCCTGGCCACGCGGAAAGGCAGCTCCAGCTTGCGCAGCAATCCACGCACATGCTCCACCATTTCGTCCAGCACCTCGTAGCTCTTATCCGGATGGGCCACCTGCACGATCTCCACCTTGTCGAACTGGTGCAGACGGTTCAGACCCCTGACATCCTTGCCGTAAGACCCGGCCTCCCTGCGAAAGCAGGAAGAATAGGCCACGCATTTCACCGGCAGCTCATCCAGAATCACGTCCCGGAAGATATTGGTCACCGGCACCTCGGCGGTAGGGATCAAAAACAGGTTGTCAGAACCGACATGGTACATCTGGGCGTCCTTATCCGGCAGCTGTCCTGTACCGAAGGCCGAGTCCTCGTTCACCAGCAGGGGTGGCTGGTACTCCGTATAACCCGCTGCAATGGCCTCATCCAAAAAGAAACTGATCAGCGCCCTTTGCAATTTCGCGCCTTGCCCGCGATAGACCGGGAAACCCGCACCGGTGATCTTGGTGCCCAGCTCAAAGTCGACCAGTCCATATTCCTTTGCCAGGTCCCAGTGCGCCAACGCCCCATCCCCGAGTTCCGGGACCTGCCCCTCCTCTGATACGATCTGGTTGTCGTCGGATGCATTTCCCGGGGGAACCTGCGGATGCGGAATGTTTGGCAGCTGCACCAGCAGTTCGTTCTGCCCGGCCGAAAACTGGTCCAACTTCTCCTGCAGCCTTTTTGTTTCCACTTTCAGGGCCACCGTGCGCTCCTTCATTTCCTCGGCTTCCGCCTTTTTGCCCTGTTTCATCAGTTCTCCGATCTGCCTGGAAAGGACCTTGCTTTCTGCCAGCAGGTCTTCCAGCTGCTTCAGGGTCTTGCGCCTGTCTTCGTCCACACACCCAAGGTTTTTAATAATGTCGGCCGCATCAAAGTTTTTAATTTTCAGGCGTTCAATGACCTCCGGGCCATTGCTGCGGATGGTATTTATGTCGATCATAATCGGATGGTGTTAGAAAATAGAGCAAAAGTATAAATAAATATAGGGATTTTTCGCCGGAATCCGGCCGATTAAACCCATCCCGGCGACAGGGTGCAAAAAAAAATCCTGCCGGGGCAGGATCTTTTTAATACATTGTCCTTGTCCCGGACTATTTCCCTTCTGCGGGAACAACCGAGACGTAGGATTTATTATCGGCCTTTTTCTTGAATACCACTTCCCCGTCAGTCAGCGCAAAGAGGGTATGGTCCTTGCCCATGCCGACGTTTACACCGGGATTATGGGTGGTTCCCCTTTGCCTTACAAGGATGTTTCCGGCAATCGCCAACTGGCCGCCAAATACTTTTACACCAAGACGCTTGCTATGGGATTCGCGTCCGTTTCTTGAGCTACCAACTCCTTTCTTGTGTGCCATGGGTCTTTATTTTTTTTGTTGTCGGATACTAAGCAATGATTTCTTCGATCTGGATCTGGGTCAGCGGCTGACGGTGTCCGTTAAGCTTCTGGTAACCCTTGCGCCTTTTCTTTTTGAAAACAAGCACCTTGTCGGCTTTCACCTGGGCAAGTACCTTGGCCTTTACCTTTGCGCCTTCCACCAAGGGAGTGCCCACCTGAATCGTGTCCCCGTCGGCCAGCAACAATACCCTTGCAAATTCCAGGTCACTGCCTGCCTCTTCTTCCATAAGGTTCACAAAAAGCTTCTGATCCTTCTGGATCTTAAACTGCTGACCACCTATCTCAACAATTGCGTACATTATATCTGCTGAATTAAAATGATTTACTTCTGATATTGGGGTGCAAAGATAAATAAAAATAAATTAGGAACAAGGACTCCGGTAAAAAAATTGGGTGTTGGGTGTTGGTTGTTGGGTGTTGGCTATTGGACATTGGATGTTGGACATTAGCCAAGGGTTGGGGGCTGGGGCTGGGCGCGTGTTCAGGCCCCTGCACCGGGCGCCAATGCCCTACGGAATAGCCGACGGGGGCACCCCAGGCCTATGGCACTGGCGATGGGGGTACGGCGCGGCGGGCGGGACGGTTGGCGAGGTAGACGCCCACCAGGATGAGGGTGATCCAGACCATGTAGAACAGCAGGAAGGTTTCTCCGTCGAGGAGACCCCAGGCAATGGAGACGATGGGCATCATATAGGTCACGCTTGAGGCGAACAATGCGGAGGTGCGGCGGATCAGCCAGTTGTGGATGACCAGCGACAGGGCGGTGCCCACAATGGCCAGA
>SLSG01000030.1 GCA_007130545.1 Bacteroidales bacterium
AGCAAGGCCCGAGACGTAAAAATAAAGGACGAAATCACTTTGGAACAGATTTTGCGTAAGGAATAAGTATGAAAAAGTTCAGATACCTATTAATGTTTCTTTTACTGCCGGCCATCGCCCTTCCGGGGGCCATGGGGCAGCAACTTGCCTACGACCAAAAAGGGGAAGAACTCCTGAAGTCCGCCAGCCAAAAGATCCAGGGATACCGCTCCTTTGAGATCGATTTTTCCTATGAAATGGACAACGAGGGCATGGGCATAAATGAGGCCATGGACGGGAAGCTGCTTTCCATGGGCGACAAATACCATATGACCGTGGGAGGCAACCTGTTCGTCTCAGACGGCACCAATGTGTGGACCTTCCTGGAGGAATTCAACGAGGTGCACATCAGTCTGGCCGCGGACACCGAAGGCGGGATGACCCCCACTTCCCTTTTTAAGGAGTTTGAAACCGAGTTTCGGTCCAGGTACATCCGTCAGGAAAGGCAACAGGGTCGGATGGTTGATGTGATAGACCTGACCCCGCACCGGCCCCAGGCCTTTTACAAATACCGGGTCGCATTGGATGCATCCGACCAAAGCCTGGTCTACACCATTGCCTACGATCGTCACGGTGGCACCTATACCTATTCCGTCAGGCAGTTCCGACCTGAAGCGAGGGTACCGGAGAACACCTTTACCTTTGACCCGGCAAGGTATCCGGGAATAGAAGTGATTGATCTTCGCTGACCCCCTCTCCTACACGGGTTTCGTAAGTATTCCGCCTGACATCCAGTTTCCTAAAATCCTTATAACGGAAAAGGGTTGAATGCTGGTTCTCCCATCCACTGGCCTCCCCATGCAGTCGCATGAAGCGGTAGGGGGAGTCGGAGCCCAGGGCATTGATCTGATCCAGGCAATTGGGAAAAGCCTTGCCGAAATGTGAAAGGGCGGAAAAGAAGAAATAGGCTGTTTGTGCACCTTTGAAGGCGTATGTCCCAGGTTCGGTATTAAAGGCCTTGCGGAAGGCAAGGACGAAGTCGCGCACATGCGGGTCCATGTAATCGTAGAAGTCCGGCGTAAAAATATGGACATTCACGTTTTGAAGGTAGTCGATCTCTATGCTCTGGTATTCCTGCCACTCAGGGATCCCGAAAACCGCCACCTCAATATTCCTGGTCCGGATGCTGAGCTCCCGCAAGTAATTCGACAAAAAAGCCTCCCCGCTGACCAGGGTAATCACGATGTTTTTCTGGTCCCTCTTAAGCTTTGAGACCAGTCCGTCCATCCCGGTGCGCAGATAGATCACCTCCTGAAAATTCGGAAATGCACTGATGGCATCATCCGGCACCCTGATGCGTTGTGCTCCAGTTTCCGGCCTTAGAGAGTCGCCCATCATCATGACATTGGTCATCCTGGCACCTACCATGGTCTCTCCTGCAAAATAGCCGTTTACCCTGGCCAGATTTACACTGTCAGAAAAATTTCTGATCAGATGCATCTCCCGGCCAAGGGATTTTTTAAATGCGTTGATCATAGGCATTGCGCCCGGCTGATTGTTGTGAACCAGCAGGATGTTTTTGCCATGGTAATGGCCGGCTATGTATTTGGCAAGACTGGCAAGCTGTGCCTCAAGGGACGGGCTTGCCTGAAACACGTTTGGTGATCCGCGCAGATGGGAATTATCCGCCAGCAGTGGCGAGACCACCGGAATCTGGTGCTGACTGGCATGCCCGGCAATATATTCAAGCGTATTAGGGAAAAACGGACCAATGATCAGATCAAGGTCCTTAAATCCGTCCTGCATTACCAGGGCCCTGGCCCCGGCCATGTCCTGGCCGACATCAATCACCTCCATCCTTATATCCACGCCTGACTGCCGGATGGAATCCAGTGCCAGCAACACCCCCTGGTAGTATGGCAAAAAGGAGAAAGACCTGTGGTTGGCCGGGATGCGTCCGTCTCTGTCCATATGGCCATCCCTCTCCCGCATAAACGGCTTTGCTTCATCCAGATACAACGGAATCAGCAAGGCCACCCGGTAACGGCTGGCAGGTGTGGCATGCTCGCAGGGAAGGATCTCTGCCACCTGCTCCCTTGGTGCGGGGTCTCTCGGCAGGTAAATATAGGGTTTCGGTTCGGCCTGTACAGCCTGTTGCAGTTCTGCAGTCTTGTATCCCGGAATGGCTATCTGCATGCCAGCCCTGAGTCCGCCTTCCACAATGGCCGGATTGAACGCACGAAGCTGGTCGATTGTAATGCCGAACGACCTGGAAAGGCCGTATTCCGTCTCCTGCGGAGCAACCTGGTAAAGAAAAGCCGGTATGCGAATCACCTGGTCGTACCGCAGTCCGAATGCCACATCGGGGTTTTCAGCCACAATGACCTCCTGAGATACGGTATAGGCCCTTGAAATGGAATAGAGGGTCTGCCCCTGCTTCACATGGTGGAAGAAATATGGACGTCCTTCCACCTCCTGTATGGTCCCGGACGGGACCACCTCAACCGGTTCCACCTGTGCGTGGGCGGCATGCATGCCCAGACAGGTGATCAAAACGAGCCACAGCCACAAACATTTTCTCACAACTGCTTCTTTTGGTTTATTTTAATACGAAAAAGACCACCCCATATTGCAGGAAGGGGTAACTATTCCCACTCTATCGTTGCCGGTGGCTTGGAGCTGATATCATACACCACCCGGTTAATCCCCTTTACCTTGTTGATGATGTCATTGCTGACCTTTGCCAGGAATTGATAGGGAAGATGCACCCAGTCTGCTGTCATCCCGTCGGTCGACTCCACTGCCCGCAGGCAGATCACGTTCTCGTAAGTCCGTTCATCTCCCATCACCCCAACCGTATGGATCGGGAGCAGAATGGCGGCTGCCTGCCATACAATCCGGTAAAGACCCGTTTCCTTCAATCCGGTAACAAACAAGTGGTCCACCTCCTGCAGGGTGCGGACCTTTTCGGCCGTAACCTCACCCAGGATACGGATCCCCAGTCCGGGACCCGGAAAGGGATGGCGGTCCAGGATGTTATCAGAGATCTGCAGGCTTCTGCCCACCCTTCTCACCTCGTCCTTGAACAAAGTGTTGAGTGGCTCCACCACCTTCAGCTTCATTATTTCTGGAAGTCCGCCTACATTGTGATGCGACTTTATCGTGGCGGAGGGCCCTTTTACAGAAACGCTTTCGATCACGTCCGGATAGATGGTTCCCTGTGCCAGCCATTCGACCCCCGATATCTGGTGGGCCTCGTGGTCAAACACCTCTATAAAGGCCCGTCCGATTGCCTTTCGTTTTTCTTCCGGTTCGGTAATGCCCTTCAGTGCATCCAGAAAACGATCTCCCGCCCTGACGCCCCTGACGTTCAAACCCATATCCTTATAAGAAGCCAGCACCTGCTCGAATTCATTCTTCCGTAAGAGTCCGTTGTCCACAAAAATGCAATGCAGTTGCTTGCCGATGGCCTTATGCAGCAATACCGCAGCCACGCTGGAATCGACCCCGCCCGACAGGCCCAGCACCACCCGGTCGCTGCCAAGCTTTTGTTTTAATGTCTCTACCGTCGTATGGATAAATGACTCCGGCGTCCAGTTCTGCTGGCATCCGCAGATGTCCACCAGAAAATTTTTAAGCAGCAGGCTCCCCTGCGTGGAATGGTATACTTCCGGATGGAACTGTAGTCCGAATACATTGTGGCTCTCATTCCGGAAAGCCGCCACCCCGATATCGTTGGTTCGTGCAATCAGCTTGTGGTTTTCAGGAAGCCTGGTAATCGTGTCGGCATGCGACATCCATACCTGGGAACCCAGATCCATCCCCTTAAGCAGCGTCTCCCCCGCTTCAATATGGGACAGGTTGGCCCTGCCATATTCCCGGGTGGACGAGGGCAGGACCTCCCCTCCATACATCTGGGCGATGTACTGCGCACCGAAGCATACGCCAAGCAAGGGAACCTTTCCCAGGCACCAGGACAGGTCTGGCGCAGGGGACCCGGCATCCCGAACGCTGAACGGGCTGCCGCTGAGGATCACACCACGGACCCCTTCCAGGCTGGCCGGGAAGTGCGTATAGGGGTGGATTTCACAAAACACATTCAACTCCCTGACACGCCTGGCTATAAGCTGGGTGTACTGGGATCCGAAGTCCAGGATAACAATCATCTCTTGCATGGTGCAAAGATAATGTTAAGTGCAAATATTCCACTACTTTTGCTTTAAACCAAATACAAAGATCCATGTCTATCGCCTCCCATTACAACGGAATTGTTTCCAGAATTCCCGAAGGTGTGAAACTGGTGGCGGTCACCAAAACCAGGACGCCGGAAGAGATCAAACAGCTGCTGGCTTGCGGCCATCGGGTGATGGGCGAGAGCAAGGTGCAGGAATTGTTGCCCAAGTACGAATCCCTGCCAAAGGAAATTGAATGGCATCTGGTCGGACATTTGCAAA
>SLSG01000067.1 GCA_007130545.1 Bacteroidales bacterium
CAGGTCAAGAACTGCCTTCGCAGTGTTTTCGATTACTTCCCTTGCCAAAACAGATGGTCCGGCGCTAAAATTATGTTTTTTCATAATGTTGGATTTTGGGTGATGATTAGGAACTGTATTTTGAATAAAGGTAAAATCCGGTTTGGCCCTGTCCGGTGGTTAAAAAAAACCGCCAGGGAATCTGTTTTGTTAAAGAAATAACAGCGGATACGGGATCCTTTGCAAATTTGGCAAAAATATGCCACAGAAAAAAGAAAACCTGAAAAATTCACTCTTCCTCAGGCGGGGACAGCGGGGCGCGTGCATCCACATCGGGATAAAACACCCAGTGGCCATCTTCAAAGACCAAGGCATCCAGAACGTTGGCCTCTGGAAGGTAAAAACGGTAATGCCCCCTCAGGCTTTCATCCCCTGGTGACAAACGGTCAAAAACGATCATATCCCTGGCTGGCTGGCCGGGCCTGATGGGGTGGGTGGCATAGACCAGGCTCATGGCTGCCATGGCCGAGTATTCGAAAACGATCCGGAAAGGATCACGCTGCCCGATCCGGAAAGCCTGCTTCCCGAAAACGGGCTGTCCGTCCCTGAACCACAAGGGCTCAATGACGCGCAACCGGGTGTGCGGGTTGTCGCCCTTCCATCCCAGCAAGGTATACAGGTCGGTATCGCCCGTGCGTTCATGTATGATCTGGTAATAATAGGCTCCAAACCACCGGTTCGGCGACAGCTCTGAGAAGACCGTGCTGCCAATCGCGGAGGTGCTGTCGTGCAGGTGAATGAGCAAGGGACTCCCTGGGCCTTTACCGCTGCGTTCACTCTCCGGGAACTGCTGGATGATGCCGAAATAATCGAAACGCTGTCCCTGCAATGGGACATACCAGGTGATGATCCGGAAGGAGGAATCCGGAGCCATGAGCATGGACACGGTCTGAAGGGAGTCGAAAGGGTGGTGGAAAGAACCATCTGTCTCCAGTACCCGGACCAGCTCGTGGTAGAATTGGCGGTTGTTCTCCCTGCGCGCTGAGTCCGCGACAGGCTCAATGATCTGCAGGGCCAAATTCTTCAGGGAATCTTCAAGGGCTGCGAAGGCAGGCGCAGGTTCAGCCGTTTCTGCGTGATTAATGGCCCCTGTATGCTGACCGCTGGCACATAATGCGATTGCCAGGAATGCCAGTGCCCCAAAAACCCTGTGTTTCATGTGATGCCGTTTTTGTTATAACTTTATAGGCCCATAATTTATTGCAAAATTACCGAATTCATTGTAAACAGGACCTACTCAAACAAGTATGCTGCTTGAAGACCGCATCGCCGCTTTTGTCAGAACCGGGGAGCTGCTTGGCTCCCTGTCAGGCGCACTGAAGCAGAGCGGACAGCAGTTGCACGACCCATCGCGCGAGGGGTTCACCGGGGCTTCGATGGATTTCCTTCATGCGGTAAGAGAGGCCGGCCGAAAAAACCCATGGTTCACAATTCACAACATCCTGCGTGCCATGGATGCCATCGCCGGCATGATAAAACCAGACAGCCTGATACATTGGCTGAGGGATTACCCACTGCATCCTGTGGGTCCCGAAAAGAAGCGAAAAGTGCTGATTATCATGGCAGGCAACATCCCGCTGGTGGGCTTCCATGACCTTCTGTGCGTTTTGATCAGCGGTCATGAGGCAGTGGTAAAAACCTCCTCTCTTGACGACCGCTTACCAGTCGCCATGGCCGGACTGATCAGGGAAGCCGAACCGCGGCTGGGCGAGCACATCCGTTTTGTGGATGGCGATGCCGGGAATTATGATGCGGTGATCGCCACGGGAAGCAACAATAGTGCACGGTATTTTGATTATTATTTCGGAAAGTTTCCCCACATCATCCGCAAAAACCGCAACTCCCTGGCCGTAATCCGGGGAGACGAGCGCGACGGGGATCTCCGCCTGCTGGGCGATGATGTGTTCTTTTACTATGGCATGGGTTGTCGGAATGTTTCCCAGTTGTGGGTCCCTGCCGGTTTTGACATGCAGCGGCTGAAGACAGCCTGGGAGCCCTGCCGGGACATTCTGGAGAACAGGAAATATTTACATAATTATTCCTACCAAAAGGCCCTGCTCCAGGTGAACAGGGAGCCCCATACAGACCTTGGGTTCTGCCTGCTCAGGGAAAACCCCGCCCTTTCCTCTCCCCTTTCGGTGGTCCACCTGCAGGTGTTCCAGTCGCCGGAGGAGGCCTTTCGTTTTGCTTCTCTGCACAGGGAGGAATTACAGTGTGTTGTGGGTACGGAGATTCCTTATGAACTGTCAGGACTTGCAGTAAAACCAGGAACTACTCAGCAACCCGGCCCATGGGATTATGCAGACCGTGCGGACACCATTCAATTCCTTAGCGGGATCTCCTGATGAGTGATTCTCCCGTTCCGGTCCACGCCCTGCAGAATGATCAGGTTGTATGGCATGACCCTGGGTAGCGGTATCCGCAGGTTCGTTCTGCCGGTCTCATCCGGCAGTATCCCTGGTTCCCAGTGCTGGGTTAGATATACCCCGCTATCCAGAACCTTGTCGGTTTGTATCCTTGTGTGGTAGAACTCCTGAGGCTCATGGTACCCATAAAGGGTGTACTCATAAACATTCTTATCCCCGGCCAGGCTGAGGCGTGTAATTGCGATCAGCACCCCGTTTGCCCCCCGCACCCCGAAGATGGCCGCCTTGGGCCCGCGCAACACTTCTATGCGCTCCACCTCCCGGGGGTTTAGGTTGAGGAAGTTGGAAGGATGGGCGATAGTGCCATCTATCACGTAAAGGGGTTCCGTGGACGACCGCAGGCTGCTTGGTCCCCTTAGCATAAACCCGGTGGGTGTTTCTGTCAGGCCGGTCACCCGGCCCCTCATCACCGCAGCAATGGTTGCATAATCCTCGCGAATATCTTCCATATAGATCACCTGGTCAGGTTCCCCGTAAATGCTGGGCTGGCGGTCGGACGCCCTTTGTGGCTGACGGGACTTCAGGGTGGTGCGTGGTGCGGAAACCCGGGTCCAGTTGTCTCCCCTTCCAAGAATTGTCCTGGGCATGGTTGCGGGTCCGATTGGATAGTCTATATCAGACAAAGGCCTGGTTTCCAGTGAAATACCAAGACTTCGCCCGGATGGGTCCCGACCGGCAATGAACTCCGCGGTGAATCTTCCCGTGTAATGAAGGCCGGTGAACATGAAGTTGCCCTGGGCATCTGCACGGGTGGTAAGCTGTTCACGTCCCTCCTGTCCGACTGAAAGCGAAACCATCACTTGTCCGGCTGGCTGGCGGGACGAAATGGCATCTACCTTTCCCCGGATGGCCAGTCCGTCAGCCACCCCGTAGCGGATATCCGGAAACTCCCCGGCAAGGATCCCGTCCCAATCAAACAGGCTCCAGCCTTTTGTGAGCATCAGCAGGTCCAGTTGCTCCATGCGCCGGGCATTGGTCTCATCAAAATACTCCCAGGCCCTTTCTACCGGACCGGGGAGCTCACTTATGAGCAGAAGGCTGGACACCATGTCCACGCCTGGACTAATGATTGGTTCGGCGGACCCGAGCACGGAAAGGGAGTAGGACCCGTCAGCATGTTCAGCCCAATCAAAGGAAAGCTCCATCTGGTGGTCGTACCCGACCTGCCTTGAGGGTGCAACGCGCACGTCCCGGACCGGGTTTTCAGGTTCTCCCTTCTGTATAAAAACGAGGCGTCTGGCAAGTGGCTGACCTGAATGGTCAAGCAATGTGATGTGGAATATGCCTTCCGGCACATCCCCAAGAGGGATGCGGTGCCGGAACAGGCCTTCCTCTAAGGTTCCGCCGGTATGGAAAACGAGGCTTCCCCTGACATGACCCACAAGGTATATTTGCCCTGTGTGTAAGGCGGACAGATTGCCGGCAGACCGCACCACGAACTCAAGCATACTTTCGGCCACATTCACCTGTAAGGCATGACCTGCCGGGGCAACTGGCAGGGGAAGGGTTTTTACAGAGCCATCCGGGAAACGGACCTCCGCCATGTAGGACGCGTCCTCGCGGGGCTTGAAGGCGAGTTGCCCCATTCCATTGTGTGTGGTTTCAAAGCGAAGTACTTCCCTGCCACTATCATCCAGCAGGCGTCCACCGGCTTCCAGGCCGGCCCCTGCCAGATTGGCCGCCTTGAAAGCCACCCTGCTTTCCACACCAGCCACCAGATGCCCCCCCTCAGGGAAGAAGGCGAACTGGTATCTGTCGGTCAGGTTTTCCAGCTCCCGGTTAAAGGCCCGGTTCCTGCGAATGCTTCTTCTGTTGACAAAGTTTTCCTCTTTCGGGTTTCGGACCAGGATCTCTTTTTCAAAAAAGCTCTCCTCTCCGAAATTGCGCATCCAGTTGGTATAGGAGCGGATCAGGTAATTCCCTTCGGGAAGGGAGTCCAGCAATGAGATTGACCCATGGGCAGTCC
>SLSG01000097.1 GCA_007130545.1 Bacteroidales bacterium
AGGGCCAGGGAGGTGCTTTCCATTTGGGGTGAATGGTAATCCAGCCTGCCCACATAGGGGGAAAGGTTTTTAAACCCTGTATGCCGGGTCAGGTTCTTAAGAATCTCCACGTCGGGATTCTCGCCTTCCTGGGGACTCCGGTATATTTTCAAAAAACATTTGTCCCCCAGCGAAATGGAGGTATTGGAACGCTTGGAGGCCAATACATGGGGATTCAATGCCGCAACTCCTTCCATGATCATCCTCAGGCGCTGGCCGGAGGACCCCTCAATTTCACCATGGAGCCCCTTAAGTTTGGCTCGCTTATATACCAGGGAGAACAAGGCTTCCACAAGGTCCGGGTCAAAGACCCCGTCGAAGAGCACAGCCGGTTCGTTGTCAAGGCTTATGGTCGCAATCACGGATTCCGGATTCCGGGCTGCCAGTTCCTGGGCGCGGTTGTTCATGGCCAGGGAGACAGGCATCAGGTAGGTATCCTTGTCCCCCCCGATCAGGTCGGTCTGCACAAGGAACAGATAGGCCGGGATCTTTTTTCCGGGGACCCTTATCACATCCAGGATGTTCAGCTCCCTCAACTTGCGCACATTGCCCCGGAACCACTGGCTGCGGATCAGGTAGCGGTTCAGCAGGTCTTTGACTCCTGCCAGCATGGGTGCGCCCATCCCGGCCCACTGGGTCTTTGTGACCTGTAAAGGCGTCCGTTCGGGATCTGCTGTTTCCTTCCCCGGTTTACGCAACTCGAACCAGAAGTAGTTCTTGAACTGCATGGAGAAGGACCATGGTTCGGCAGATACCGGGGGGAAGTCGTTCCGGCTGAACACTTCCATGGGGACCGAACCGGCATGCTCCTTCAAGTCGAGTTCCACATGCTGGGAATACCTTGAGAGGTTGACTACCACCAGTATGGTTTCATCCTCAAACTCGCGCACAAATGCCAGGATTTTGGGATTAGAGGTATTGACAAAGCGTATACTCCCCTGTCCGAATGCCTTGAACTGCTTTCGTTTGGCAATCACCCGGCGGGTCCACCACAGGAAAGAGGACGGATGTCGTTCCTGGTTTTCCACATTCACCGTGGTATAATGGTAGTTATGGTCGATTACGACGGGGAGGAACAGCCTTTGGGGGTCTGCATTCGAAAAGCCGGCATTTTTGTCGGGAGACCATTGCATGGGTGTCCGGACCCCGTCCCGGTCACCCAGGTAATAGTTGTCACCCATCCCGATTTCGTCCCCGTAATATACAATGGGGGTGCCCGGCATGGAGAACAACAGAAAGTTCAGCAGTTCAATGTTTCTCAGGTTTCCACCGAACAGCGGGAAAAGGCGCCTGCGAATGCCTACATTTACACGTTTGCGGGGGTCTTTCGCAAAGGTCTTGTACATATAGTCGCGTTCCACATCTGAGACCATTTCCAGGGTCAGCTCGTCATGGTTCCGCAGAAATATCGCCCACTGACAATTGTCCGGAATCTGTGGCGTCTGCTCCAGGATGTCCACGATCGGGAACCGGTCCTCCATCTGCAAGGCCATGTACAGCCTCGGCATTAAGGGAAAGTGGAAAGCCATATGACACTCGTCCCCGTCCCCGAAATAGTCGGCTGCATCGTTGGGCCACTGGTTCGCCTCTGCCAGCAGGAGTTTGTCCTGATAATTCCCGTCCACGTGTTGCCTCAGCTCTTTCAGATATTGATGGGTCTCTGGAAGGTTCTCACAATTGGTCCCTTCGGCCTCGAACAAATAAGGCACCGCATCCAGCCTGAAGCCATCCACTCCGAGCCCGAACCAGAAATCCAAGGCCTTCAGGATCTCTTTCTTTACCAAAGGGCTTTCAAAATTCAGGTCTGGCTGATGGGAATAAAACCGATGCCAGTAATAAGCCTCTGCCACATGGTCGTAAGTCCAGTTCGATACTTCAAAATCCTGGAATATGATGCGTGCGTCCTTGTATTTCTCTGTGGTATCGCTCCAAACGTAAAAATCCCTGTAGGCACTCCCGGGCTTGGCTTTCCTTGCACGCTGGAACCATTTGTGTTCAGAGGAGGTATGGTTGAGCACCAGCTCGGTAATGATGCGCAGTCCACGACTATGGGCCTCCTTGACAAATCGCCTGAAATCGGCCAGCGTGCCATAATCCGGATGTATCCCGGTAAAATCAGCAATGTCATATCCCCCGTCCCTCAGGGGAGAAGGGTAGAACGGCAACAGCCACAAGGTGTTTACCCCCAGGTTCTGGATATAATCAAGCTTTTGGATCAGTCCTCTGAAATCCCCGATTCCGTCTCCGTCGCTGTCATAAAAGGAGCGCACGTGGACCTGGTAGATCACCGCATCCTTGTACCAAAGGGGATCGTTCTGTGCTGGCTGTGTGGTTCTTTGCATAAAGTATTGGTTGAATCGATGTGATATGTTTTGGATACATTAAACTAACGCAGTAAATGCAGCATGGTTCATAATCATTCGTCCGATGGCCAGGCCTGACCCGGCCATGGTGTTCTAAAGGGGCCACACCATCATGATGGCCGGCACCCCGATCACCACGATAATTACCTCCAGGGGCAGCCCCATCCGCCAGTAGTCGGTGAACTTATAGCCGCCGGGACCCATGACCAGGGTATTGGACTGGTGGCCGATGGGCGTAAGGAAGGCACAGGAACCTCCAATCGCCACCGCCATCAGGAAAGGGTCCACCGAGTGGCCCAGTCCGGCCGCTATGCTGATCGCAATGGGTGCCATCAGCACCACCGTGGCGGCGTTGTTGATAATGTCAGATAAAAACATGGTCACCACCAGGATGATTGTAAGCATGGCCCATGCCGGGACCACCTCCCCCAGTCCCATGATAGCAGCGGCGATCTGCCCCGCCCCGCCCGTGGTCTCCAAAGCCTGTCCCACGGGGATCATGGCCCCCAGGAGGACAATCACCGGCCAGTCCACACTTTCATAGACATCCTTCACAGGCAGGATCCCCAGCAGTACCATGGCCAGGGCGGCCATCGGGAAGGCCGTCTGTACCGGCAGCAAACCTGCAACCACCAGCAATATGGCCGTGCCAAATATTCCCAGCGCAATGGGGATTCTGGTCTCGTACCCCAGTCTTAGTCCCCTGTGCGCCAGCGGCAGGCAGCCAATGGAGGCCACGGTATCCCCCAGCACATGTTCCCTGCCCTGCAGCAACAGCACATCTCCGGGCTGGAAGATCACATGGTCGAGACGGCGGTGGATCTTCTGTTCCCTTCTGGCGACCGCCAGCAGGTTAATACCATATCGGCTTCGCATCCGCAGATCCGCAGCCGTGTGGCCGATCAGCCTGGAGCCCGGCATAACCACCGCCTCCTGTATCGCAATGTTTTTGGAACCTTCGGCATCTTTGCGAAATTTCCTGCCCCCCACCAGTTTCAAACCGGTTTCGGAAATGAAGCTCTTCAGCTCATCCGCATCGGTTTCCAGAATGATAATGTCTTTTACCAGCAATACCTCCTCCGGTTCCGGGGCATGTATTCTTTTTTTTCCGCGCACAATGCCCAGCACCTGTACATCCGCATCCGACTCATCGGTCAGCGCACCGATGCTTTTCCCCAAGGCTTTAGAATCCTTCGCCACCTCCAATTCTGTAATGTAATCATCGATGTCGAATTGTTCCTCGGGTGACTGTCCGGCCGTTCTTTTGGGGATCATCCGCCAGCCCAGCAAGACAATAAATATCAGTCCGCCTCCGGTCAGCAATAGTCCGACCGGCGAGAAATCGAACATCCCGAATGGCTCGCCCAACTCCTGTCCGCGGAAGGTCGCGATGATGATGTTCGGCGGGGTGCCGATCAGCGTGGTCATTCCGCCCAGCAGGGAAGCGAAGGCAATCGGCATCAGGATGTATGACGGGGGATGTCCGCTTTTTCTTGCCATGTGGATGGCAATGGGCATCATGATGGCCAGTGCGCCCACATTGTTCATAAAGGCAGATGCCACTGCCACCAGCAGGGACAATGCAGCGATCTGCAACAACAGGTTTTTCCCTACCCGCATCACATACTTCCCCAGCAGGTCGATCAGTCCGGAATGTTCCAATCCCTTCCCAATGATCAGCACCGCCGCCACGGTAATCACCGCGGGATGGCCAAAGCCTTCAAATGCAGCGGCCGGAGAAATGATACCGGCAATGACCAACAGGAACAAAGCGATCAGTGCCACAAAATCATGGCGGATGCGGCCCCATGCAAAGAGGAATAACACCAGCAGCAGGGTTCCAAAAACAACGGCTTGCTCCATTTTATTATATTTTTCTGTTGAAACTCCCGGGTAGTTTCGCAAAAAAATAAATTTACCAATGTTTTTCCAACATCCCAAGGACTTTCGCCGGACTGTCAAAATTCTTTTTATTATCTTTAAAAAGGGATATACTCCCCATTAAAAAATGACCGAAATGATGA
>SLSG01000131.1 GCA_007130545.1 Bacteroidales bacterium
CAGTTCAATCCGACCGGAAAGTACCGGAAGAAGGCTAACATTCAAAAAAAGAAGATATACGTTCCGGAGTTGGAGAGAACTGTGACTGTTAGCATATCAACCAAGGGTCTGAAGACCATACAGAAAAACGGCGCCTACAAGACACTGAAAGAGACTGGGTTAATATAGATATAAAAAGATAAAAAAGAAAAAGAGCGCTTTATTAAAGCGCTCTTTTTGTTTGCTTTTATGTTTCCTCCTCTAAAACTGGCACCCTACCTCGTTTCCGATGTATTTAAGTTCATGAGAACCTTTATAAAGATCTCCCTCTATCTGTATCTCGGGAATTACCGTGCCCAACATCTCATCGTAACACCTGCGACCTTCTTCCATACAGTCAACATATATAGAAGAAACCATATCCTTGCCACCGAGAGATTTATACAGATCCAAACATTGAGGGCAGAACTCGGAGCTGTAAATAACTACACCCGCACTCCTTAGACAGTCCACAAAGTCCTTTATGTCATCCTTGCCTGAGTCTGCTTCGGCAAGGATGACTATTTCTACCACCCCTTCAGGACCGATTTCCACTCCGGAAGTTGATACCTGAGCGGTATCGACAGTTCCGGCCACAACCGTATAACCGCCCTGTTCAAGAGGATTCCTTGAGAGATCGTGAACAGTCTCCCAGACATGGTGCTTACCGGCGGGTATACGCACCTCGGTTAAGGCCTGAGTGCACATAGCGTCGTCCATAAAACGGTAACCTCCTACACTGTAGTCGAACTGACAACCGCTTCGATATCTTACTTCAACCTCCTCTTCTGTGGGATTCTTCAGTTTTATGGTTATACCTATCTTTTCGCCATCTTTATAGCTCTCTCTGTCAACTTCGACAGTTTGGACCAAAACATCAGAACTCACTCTCTCCTCTTTGGGCTCATCTCTATCTTCTATCACTCCCTCTTCTTCCTTTTCTAAATCTTTTTCGCACGGCTCATCCATACCTTCGATACCCACCCCGGCTGTTCGCGAATTTAAGTTAATGGATTCCCTGGTCTTGGGGCCGAAGTAGCCCGATGCGGGTTCAATACCCCTATCCACCTGGTATCCGGCCAATGCCCGTCTAGTTCTCTCTCCAAAATAGTCCGTCTCATTACCGAGAGAACCCGCTCCGGAATCGGCCACTTTGTAACCATTGCCATTTAGCCACCGCTGAAGTCTTTTCACATCAACACCTATGCTTCCGAGACCAAGGTTCTTACCGAACTCTTCCGAATACTTAGAGGGTTTGGAAACTGAAGCCCCGACCCTGAGAGCGTTCTCCACTTCGGATACAGTGTTCCTATCAACTCCGAAAGAACCCAAAAGGTCCAGAACGGAGTCTATCTGGCTGTCCGTCAGCGCCTTAACGGCGATCAGGGGCGAACTTAAAAAGATAAGGGTGACCACAATGGATACAGACAACGGAATAAAAGTTCTTTTTTTCATGACCAATATTTAACTTCTAATTTAATAAAACAACAGTTGTGAGATCTTCTTCCACAACGTAACTATAACCCATATCTCGATATGATAAGACGGGCTATCAACAGCAAGGACCTATCTTCTCGTTACCTCCAGACTGTCAGAGGTTGAGACGAAAACGATATCACCTTCGGTAGAGGTCTTTAACACCTCCGCTCCGATGTACTCGAATCTCTCCAGAACATCCTCATGAGGATGTCCATAAGAGTTATCCTCGCCGGCCGAGACGACAATATAATCGGGCATGGCCACCATAAGCAAGGCTAAACTGTTCGATGTTCTCGATCCGTGGTGACCGGCCTTGAATACGTCACTATCAAGAATGTCTCTGTCCATCTCCACCATATAACTCTCAATAGAAGAGAAAGCATCTCCAGTGAAAAGAAAAGTGGTGTCTCCATGATAAAGCTTCAGCCAGATAGATGCATTATCAGGGTCCATTGCATAAGTGTTCCTGTCGGGAAAAAGAACCGTAGCGAAGACCTCTTCGCTCAGTCTAACCAGCATCCCTCTTCTAGCATAGACCGTCTCCACTCCATGAATATCAAGGGCTGATCTGTAGTCCTCCACCACCCTGGTCTTGTGACCGGAGCCGGAATCCAAAACCACACCGACACCGACATACTCAAGCATCGGTGCCAATCCATCCGAATGGTCGGCGTGCGGGTGAGAGATGGCTACCACATCAATGTTTTGATCATAGAAAGGAAGACTCTCGGCAACTAAGGAGGCGGTTTTGGCCCCACCACCGACATCTATGAGCATTCTGTTGCCGTTCCCGGCCTCTATAAGGACGGCATCTCCTTGACCGACGTCAAAGAACGTTACGGTAAGCGGTGGGCGAGTCTCTTCAATAAAGATGACCGAGTAGACCAGAACATTAAGGGATATCAACACTAAAACCGAAAGTGTGTAGATAGTATAATTAGGTATTGGAACTTTTCCGAATCTCATAAGACTATACTAATAGTAGTTCCTATGGACAGATTTGTGAAATATATCTTACCGTTAGCAACGGGTTTTATATCTGGAATAGCTCTCTTTTCCCTTTTTAAATCTTTCACCCCCCTCTTTCTGCTGACCCTTGCTTTGGCATCACTTGTATTTGCCGGCCTGTTATCGGAACAACTGACTCTCACAAAGTCATTCTTGCTTATAGCTGTTACTCTATCAATCTGGATTGGCGGAATACACACCCAAAACAGCTATGGCACTTTGAACGAAGAGGCTTTCGGAATGGTTCATGAAAAGAAGGTTCTGGTCGTATCGGAAGCGGAAACCAGAAACACAGACGCCCGTTATACGGTCGAGACCGAAGACAGGAGAAAGTGGCTTTTGACCACCTCTCTGCATCCAAGATTCCGATACGGAACCGAGCTATCCTTAACAGGGGAGGTTGCGGAACCTCCTGTCTTTGAGGGTTTTGACTACAGAGCCTACCTGAAAAAGGAGGGTATAGAAGCGGTGGTCTACCGACCCGAAATAGAGACCCTGAAAGAACCTGAAATCTCTATTAAAGGAGCACTCATCTCTTTCAGAGAGAGGTTGAGAGCTAACCTCTACTCCTCTCTTCCTCATCCGCACAACACCATAGCCGGAGCGATGGTGTTGGGAGATGGTCACCTCATTCCAGAGAGAGTGGGTGACGTCTTCAGCTCCACCGGAATAAGGCACACCGTTGCCATCTCCGGACTACATGTGACCATTATCGGTGGCATGATAATGGCACTCCTTGCCCACGTTCTGGTACTAGGCAGAAACATATCCTTCTATCTTACCTCCGCTTTCATAATCCTGTTCGTTGTCTTCGTAGGAGCTCCGCCATCCTCGATAAGAGCAGGAATAATGGCCATAATACTACTGTTTGCCCTAAAAACAGGTCAGGTTTACAGTGCTCCGAGAGCTCTTTTGTTCGCCGCTATATTTATGCTTGCCATGAACCCTCTGTTGCTTTTCCATGATATAGGGTTCCGGCTGTCCTTCCTTTCGGTTTTGGGAATACTCTACTTAACTCCTCACATAGAAAGACACTTGGGAAGAGAGAGGTCCTTCATAAAAGATGGTGTCTTGCCCAAAAACAGAAGAGAGGGTCTCGTATCACTGCTATCTGTCTCTTTAAGTGCCCACCTGGCAACGCTTCCGTTGGTTGCATACAGTTTCAATATCGTCTCCCTGTCAGCACCGATAGCTAATGTTGTGGCGGTACCAATGCTACCGATTATCATGGTAAGCAGTATCGCTACCGCTTTTCTTGGCAATATATCTGAGTTACTAAGCCAGATATTTTCCGTTCCCGCATATGTTGGTATAGAAACAGTGCTAAGATCAGCAAAGGTCCTTGACTCCATACCGATAAGCAGTGTGGAGGTTAATATCGGTATTCTGTGGCCGATATTAGCTTACGGTGTCTTGATCGTAGCCGTGCTAATGCTTGAGTTCAAAGGAAGAGAAGAGATTTTTAAGCCGACCACTCCTTCTTTAACTCAGCCTCCTCCTTTCGAGAGTAGACCTTTTTAAAACGGGCGCCGGATACACCGCTAACCCTATCCTTACACTCCCCCCAAGAAGGATGAGAGAGTGCCTTTCCGTCAACTAAGCTGACATAGGAGTAAACTCGCGCGGAAGAGTTGCGCGAGTTTCCGTTCTTACTCGGCGCGGTGCGAGAACTTCCCTCCAATGACATAATATCGATATTGTAGTCGGCATATAGATAACTTTTAATTGGAAAGTTGTCGCCGTCAGCGAATCGGCAGGCTATCTCATCAGCACGTTCATTACCGGCCACGCCGGTATGCCCCCTAACATGTTGCCATGAGACGGAAAGTTGAGCGGTTAGAGTCTTGAGCTCTTTCCAGAGATCGTCGTTTTTTACCAAGCCCCCACCTC
>SLSG01000193.1 GCA_007130545.1 Bacteroidales bacterium
CTGCGCCTTTTTCGCCCCCGGTCTCCTCACCCGAGACCGACAGCATCGTGAAATTGTAGGGCAGGTCGTGTTCTGCGGCAAGGTCTGCAAAAGCCGCAAGGCCCAGCAGCTGCATAACCGCTTGCGCCTTGTTGTCGATCGCGCCACGGCCCCATACGTATCCGTCGGCAATTGTCCCGGAAAAAGGCGGATAGTTCCAGGCCTCATGGTCTCCGGCCGGCACCACATCGATATGGTTCAGAAACACCACATTGGGCTTCCCGGTTTCAAGCGGGTACAAAGACGCGGCAAAATTGTAACTGTCTGGTTCATCTGTAAATACGCGGACATGCAAGCCCTTATCCATGCAGACACCAGCCAGAAAAACCCCGGCTTCTTTTTCATTTCCGGTAACCGAAGCCCGCTGAACATACTGACTAAGCAGAATGCCTGCCCCGGACGTCTCCTCCTGGAGAAACGGTCGGAAGGGAAAGGCCTGGGAAACCCATCCCAACAGAAAAATGGCCAGTGGCATGACGGGGCGTAAACGCACGAAGAGGTGCAACAACTGCAAAGTTTGATGTTTTAAAATATTTCCCATAAAAATACAGAAATTCCCGTTACATCAGCCATTCCCGAAGATCTTAACGATCCAGTTTTTCCCAGCCTATCCGGGACAAGTTGTAA
The DNA here is from genome assembly GCA_007130545.1 of Bacteroidales bacterium. Taxonomy (GTDB): domain Bacteria; phylum Bacteroidota; class Bacteroidia; order Bacteroidales; family UBA7960; genus SLSG01. The sequence continues at coordinate 667 of SLSG01000193.1, forward strand.
TAGATGATCGCACCTGCCAGCATGGCAATGGCAAAGAAAGCCAGGGCCTGCAAGGTTTGTCCGAAAATCAGCTTGCCGGTCCCGAACAAGCTGAACATCACCAAAATACAACCGGAGATGTAATTGACAAACAATTGCTTGTAGCCTGTGTCTCCCTGAACTTCGGGGAGTTGCTCAGCAACAGGTTTCCAGCCCGGGCCTCCCGGATGCACCCTTGTGTAAAAGGCTTTGAGGGTCGTCATTGAAGCAGGTTTCGTGGAAAACATGACCACCAGCCAGACCAGGGTGGACCATCCGACAATGATGATCAAGGTGAGTTCGTACTCCAGCTTCAGGTAAAAGACCAGGAAGGGATAGACGGCATAAGGTGCCAGCATGGCGGCAATCTCGGTCCAGGCATTGACCCGCCACCAGAACCACCGCAGCAATAAGACCAGTCCGATTCCCCCGCTGCAGGCCAATATGAACCGCCAGGCATCGCTGATCTTGTCAAATTGCGTCGTGACCAACAGCGAGAACACCATCAGAAGCACCGTGGTGATCCTGGAAACCCGCACATAATAGGCCTCGGTAGCGCCGGGACGGACAAAAGGGCGGTAGAGGTCGTTTACAATATAGGATGTGCCCCAATTGGTCTGCGAAGCCATGGTCGACATATAGGCCGCAAAAAACGCGGCAAGCAGCAGTCCGAGCAATCCGGGGGGCAAGAGGTCGCGAATGACCATCACATAGGTGGCGCCCTTGTCGGCCTCATTGGGATACAGGACCAGCGCAACCAGGGCCACGATGATCCATGGCCAGGGCCTGACGGCAAAATGGGCCACCTGAAACCAGAGCGTCGCCAGCAGGGAGTGCTTTTCATCCTTTGCCGACATCATTCGCTGGGCCACATATCCTCCGCCCCCGGGCTCTGCCCCAGGATACCAGCTGGCCCACCATTGCACACCAAGGTAGGCCACCAGGGCCACCACGCTCATTTGCATGAGTCCGCCAAGCTGCGCACCGGCGCCCTCCCCCCCGATCACCGGGAAGAAATCAAACACCCAGTTTACCTCCGAGAGTCCCTCGGTCAGACCGCTGACACCCCCGACATGCCTCAGGGCGATGATGGCCAGGATGATGCTGCCACCCATGGCAATGATGAACTGAAAAGTGTCGGTGATGGAAACGCCCCACAAGCCTGAAAGCGCCGAATACAAGGCCACCAGCGCCATCAGCATACCCACGGCCAGCAGGTGTACCGGGAAAGTGATCCCCAGCAGGGAGACCTCTGTCATGCCGAAAATCGTCAGGCCGGGAAACATCACCTGGAGTATCTTCACCATGGCCAGGTTGACCCAGGCCATTACAATGGCATTCATGAACACCCCGATATACAATGCCCTGAAGCCCCGCAGGAAACGGGCAGATTTCCCCGAATAGCGGATGGAAACAAATTCTGCATCGGTCATGATCCCGGCCCTGCGCCAGAGCCGTGCAAAAAAGAAAACGGTCAGCATCCCGCCAAAGAGCATGTTCCACCAAAGCCAGTTACCTGCAATTCCCCTTTCAGCCACCAGCTCCGTGACAGCCAGCGGGGTATCGGCAGCAAACGTTGTAGCCACCATGCTGGTTCCGGCCACGTACCAGGGAAGGTTGCGCCCGGTCAGAAAAAAATCGGACGTGCTTTTTCCGGCCCTTTTCCGCATGTAAAAGCCGATGCCAATGGCCACAAGAAAAAAGGCAGCAATGATGGTCCAGTCGAGATTTGTGATCAGCATGTTTATCGCTTTGGTTGATCTGAATGTGTGTCTTCGTCCGTCGGGGGGACTCCATACCCGGGTTTCCCGTGACCCTCTACCGAATCCCTGAGTGTCCTGGCGTGCAGCAGGAATTCATCCACCCCCATTTCCTTCAGGTAGACCAAGCCATGGGTAGCCCTGATCTTGGGATGCGTATTCTGGTAAAAATGGTTTTTTCCCAGGAGCAGCTGTATGTCCTGCAACTGCTCCACCCAGATCTTCTCTGCCAGGTCACTGAATTTCCCGTTTAGCTCCGGACTGGGGAATGAGGCGTCCACCTGGCTTACATAGCAATGCGTAAAGGCATCCCCCATGGCAGACATGGCATTGAGCGAAACCGGGAATATGATGTTGGCTTCCGCGGCATGGAAGCGGTACCAAACGTTCCGGTACCCCCAGATGCGCAGTCCCGACAAATCCTTTTCTGCCTTCAAAAGCCTCAGGGCAGCGGCAACGGCCTGCAGCACCTTGTAGTGGGTATCCGGACCGCTGCCTTCGGGATCGAAAGCTACGCTAAGCACGGTGGGGTTCAGCTTACGCAGCATTTGCAGAATGGGCACCACATCGCGCGATTCGCTGGGGGCTTCCGTAAAAATATCCCCCTGGTAGAATCCCAAACGCAGGTGGTGTACATGCTCCACCTGAATCCCGTAATGCGCCCAGACCAGTTCCTCCTCGAATTCCCTGATCATTCCCTTCAGGCGCTGTATCTCAGGGGGATTTCGCTCCCCGTCATAACTATCCCTTAAAGCCGATAGCACAGCAACTATCACATCCCGCAACTGATCCTTGCTTTGGATCCCGTAAATACCGACCAGGGAACGGACCAGGCGGTGACAAACGCCCCGGCGGCGTTCCATTTCTTCCCCGGCCGCCACCTTGTTCAGGTAATGGTAGACATCCTTGTCGCTCTTCATCTGATAGCCCCGCTCGAAGAAGTCCGGGTATTCCACCATCTGGATGAAACCCTGGTCAAGGAATTTCACTGTGTCGGCCAGTAAGTCGATCATGAACCTGTTGGTAACGGCGGTAAATCCCGAGGTCATCACCGCAAAGTGGAACTGGTTTGACGGAATCCGGATGTGGCTGGCAATGAACGGCAGGAGGCCCAGCATGATGTCGTCGTGGTGTGGCCCGGTGTGCAGAAACACCTGGTCTTCTTCCTTGCGCATGCCCCGATTCATTTTTTCAATGATACTTCTGGCAACCGATCCAACCACATCGCCACGGCCAGGGATCAGGCGGGCATAGGGATCCGCTTCCAGGTCTTCGGGCAGGATATGGTGGCCATACTTTTCGATTTTTCTGCACAGGTCAATGACCGCCCGCTCCGTTTTCTGATGGGTCCACTTCCCCTCTGCGTAATACCTTTCCATGCTGTCAGACAAGAGGGAAGCGGCTCCCCTGCTCAGGAAAAAACGGGCCTTTTCAAGTTTCTGCAACACAGTGGCAGGGTAAAGATTCTGCATATCTGATTCAAGGGATTCCCTGACAATCTTTGCCTTGGCTTCCCCGGCAGCCATGATGATGGCCACCGCATCCGGATTCCAGGTGATGGTTTCCAGTCCGATTGTGATCACCAGGCGATTTGCCGACACCTCTATTCCGCCCAGGTCACCGGCTGCCACGGCCTGGGTCTCAAAATTGGTTTCGGTGAGGCGTGTGGTGCTGAACGGGTCCGTACCGCGGGTATTGAAAGCGATATGGCCGTCGGGACCGATACCCCCCAGAAAAAAACCAATGCCACCCATGTCCCGGATATTCTGCTCGTATGCACTGCACCACTGGTCGATCAGGAAAATGGAATCCTGCTGGAGTTGTTCGAGCCTGGACCGGCTTTCCCTGTAGCGGAGCGAAAGATCGATGCGCATTTCCGGGAAGACCTCCCGAAAATCTTTTCCCCCGGCAAGCGGGATTGCTTCGCATTGCATCAGCAGTGCCTTCCCGGGGTCCAGTCCGAATCCCCTGATGTAAAACTCCGTGACATAATGGTAAAAACTATTGTGCTGGGCAGAGGGAATGGGATAAAACTCATCGATCTGGACAAATCGGAGGTTTTGCAGGGTCGGTTTGCTTCTCAGGTCTAAGCCGTACCGCATGCGGATCTCCCTTACCTCCGGCAGATCCCAGTTCCCAAGAATAAAGCGGGTCCAACGGATAAAAAACTCGGGTGTTTTTCCGGTCGGCAAGCTGATCACCCCGCCGGGATGTGCTGCGGCCCATTCCAGGAAACGCAATGCCGTAATCAGTCCAAGCTCCGGAAAATTCTCCACCACCACAGAGGGAATCGCCCGGGTAGGCGAAAAACCGTAAAGGCGCAAAAAGCTTTCCTCCACTTTTGACAGGACGGGCCCCCGATGCATGGTGTTCCTGGTTTTCTCAGCCATACGGCAGAATGCGTGTTGTAATGCAACGAAAATAAACATTATATCATATCTTTATCCCGATCTATCCGACAAAACATGAAAAAAAAACATTGCTTTCTGCTTGCCATCCTGGCCGGCATCTTGCATTTTGGTTGCTCCCGGCCGGCAGAACCCGTCCACCTCATTCCGCAGCCTGTGAAACTCGAATATACGAGGGGGGTCCACACACTGAGCAACCACATCCAGGTCCGATTCACCGGAGACGAGCCCGGCATGCAGGGAGTGGCCGAATACCTGCATGGGCTGCTGAAGTCCGCCGGCTTTAAAGTCTCTGTCGAATCCATTTCCCAGGGCACCAATGCGCGCAGGGGAATCATCCTGGCGACAGACCGGGAGATGGGCCGGCCTGAGGGCTATCTGCTGGAAATCACCCCCAGGGCGATCCGGATCACCGGCGGAAGTTTGCAGGGTGTATTCTATGGCATACAGAGCCTTCGACAGATGCTGCCCCCGGAGATCGAAGATCCGGCCGCGGCAGCGGGCATTGCCTCCATTGACCTGCCCTGCCTGAAAATAGAGGATTATCCTGCCTTTGAATACCGGGGAATGCACCTGGATGTGGCCCGGCATTTCTTCCCGCTTGATTTTATTAAAAAGTATATCGATCTGATGGCCCTGCACAAAATGAACAACTTTCACTGGCACCTGACCGAGGACCAGGGCTGGCGGATAGAGATAAAGAAATATCCGCTGCTGACAGAGGTCGGGGCCTGGCGCAGCGAGACCCTGATCGGTCATGGGGGACGACCGCCCTTTGAGTTTGACGGGGAACCATATGGTGGTTACTATACGCAGGATGAGATCCGTGAGGTGCTGGCCTATGCCGCCGAGCGCTTCGTGAATGTAATCCCGGAGATTGAAATGCCCGGACATGCAACGGCAGCCCTGGCTGCTTACCCCCAGCTGGGGTGTACCGGCGGACCCTATGAGGTGATTACCCGCTGGGGGGTGTTCCACGATGTGTTCTGTGCCGGGAACGAAGAAGTGTTTGGGTTTCTGGAAGACGTATTGACAGAAGTGGCGGAATTGTTCCCCTCTCCCTTCATCCATATTGGGGGGGACGAATGTCCGAAAACCCGCTGGTCTGATTGCCCCAAATGCCAGGCACGCATAAATGAGGAAGGGCTGGCCGATGAGTATGAGCTGCAAAGCTATTTTATCCGCCGCATGGAGAATTTCCTGCTGGGCCTGGACCGCAACATCATTGGCTGGGATGAAATCCTGGAAGGCGGACTGGCACCGAATGCCACGGTGATGTCCTGGCGGGGCACCGAGGGAGGCATTGAGGCGGCCCAAATGGGCCAGAATGCGATTATGACCCCGGTTTCCCATTGCTATTTCGACTACTACCAGTCCGACCCGGAGACCCAGCCATTGGCCATCGGCGGTTATACCACCCTGGAAAAGGTGTACAGCTATAATCCCGTACCGGAGGAACTTTCCCGCGAGGAAGCCAGGCACATCCTGGGGGCACAGGGCAATGTGTGGACCGAATACATGAAAACCCCTTCCCATGTGGAATACATGGCATATCCCCGGGCCATTGCCCTGGCAGAGGTGGTGTGGTCACCGGTTGAGACCAGGGATTACGAAGACTTCCTGGACCGGCTAAGAATGCACAGCCGGCGACTGGATGCGATGAAGGTGAATTATTATTCTGGAAACCTGGAAGAAGACGCAGGCGGCCAGACAAACAACCAGCCGTAAAACCTACGCCCGGTTACTGAGAATACCTGGCCTGAAGGACCGGTTATTGAGGTTCCCCGGTCTGGCCTGAAGGACCGGTTATTGAGGTTCCCCGGTCTGGCCTGAAGCCGCCGCCTGGTCTGATGGCCGGGACGGATTAAAGTATTTTCCGATCCACCTGTTCGCAAGCAATAAAACAGCCAGCACCAGAATCCACTGCACCACCATGGTCCCGGTGCTTTCGGCAGCGAGTGGGTTCCACCAGTTTTCCACGTCAGAGACGATGGACTGGTATATCAGCCAGATGAAGATGATGCCGATGATGATGGGATTCAGGTAGATCAGCCAGTTGTACCAGCGCCCGATCTTCATTTTGCTCCCAAGCTGGTTCAGGTGCTCCACGCGGACCTTTTCCACGCCGTATTTCATGATGGCAATGGCGGTGAACATGCCGCTGAGCAACAGGGCAACCCCCCATACGAAGTCCTGGTTGTTCAGGAAATTCAAACTATAGGCCGAGGGAATGCCACATACGAAGCCTGCTGCGCAGGTCAGCATCACCGCCCTTTTGCGGTTCCAGCCGGCAGTGACCAGGTTGGCCACTCCGACTTCCACCTGCGATATCAGCGAGGAGACGGCCGCAAATGCCAGGCAAAGGAAGAAAAACAGCGCCATCAGACCGCCGCCGGGCATGGTCGTAAACAATTCCGACATATAGATAAAAGTCAGTCCCACATTCCCGGACGCCAGCGCCTCGTGCGCATATTCCATGCTCGGGGCCAGTGCAAAAATGGTAGGCAGGATAGCCAGTCCGGCAATGATGGCCACCGCCACATCGGCATAGGCCACCACAAACATGCTCCCTCCTATTGCGTCCTTGGGCTTGGTGTAAATGGCGTAAGTCATCATCAGTGCCCAGCCGGCCCCGGTGGACCAGGCAGCCTGGGTGAATCCCTCCAGCCAGGTGCGCGGATTCAGCAGGTAATCCATATCGATCCGGAACAGATATTGCACCCCCAGAGAGGCGCCCGGCAGGGTCAAGGCACGGATCGCACCGGCTACCAGCAACAAGGCCAGCAGCGGAAGAATAATTTTGGAGAAGCGCTCTATTCCCTTAACCACGCCCTGGTACAGTATCAGGAAGGTCAGCCCCATGGCAATGATGTGATAGAAAATGGTTTCCCGTGGATTTGTGGAAAAGGTTTCCCACAATACCTTGGTGTCGCTTCCCTGGCTGAAGCTTCCCTGCAGGGCCAGCACCACGTATTTGATTGTCCAGCCCGTAACCACGCTGTAATAGAACATGATGGCGACACAGACAAAACCCATCCAGGCCCCTACCCAATTAAATCGCCGGCCCATGAAATCGCCCATCGCTCCCACGGAACCCTTGCGGGTATGCCGGCCAATGGCCATTTCTGACATGAGCAAGGGAATAGAACAAACAATGACCGCAATAATCAAAATGATCAGGAAGGAACCGCCCCCATGGGCGGCGGCCATGCGGGGAAACCGCCAGATGTTTCCGGTACCGACAGCCATGGCGATGGCTGCCATAATGAAACCGAGCTTATTCGAAAAGAATTGCTGTTTTTCTTGCATTGGATGGCATTGGTTTGGTCGGATGAGACAGGGTTATCGTTTGGGGATGAACTAATTATCCAGAAAGCGCCAGTTGGTTGAATAATCTTCGGGCAGGTCTTTCTCCATGAGAATGGCCCTGAGCAGCTCCACAGGAAGGCTGTTCTGCTTCAGCACAGCATCATTGAACTCCTTCAGTGTCATATGTCCGCCGTCCACCAGCTCGGTGCGAAGGGCCTGAAACTGAATGCCGCCGATCATGTAGGCAATTTGGTATAAGGGGTCATACCGTCCGGTAAAGGAACGCCTGACCTCTGCCTCTGCATTGGCCCTCTCGTGCCCCACTTCACTAACCAGGAAATCAATGCATTCCTGTGGACCCATATTGCCCAGATGATAGTTAAGCGAGAAAATGATCCGGGCGGCCCGGTGTTTTCTCCAGAACAGAAATCCCATCCGGTCTTCCGGTGTCGGAGGCAGGCCTTTTTCATACAGCAGGAACTCCCAGTACAAGGCCCAGCCTTCGGTCCAGAAAGGGGTACCCATCACCCGGCGATAAGGCTTGTTGCGCTGGTTGACAAATCCCTGCAGATGATGTCCGGCAATCAACTCATGGTGCACGGTGGCCATGCAGAAATGGGGGTTGTTGCCCCTGAGGCTCATCATTTTGGCATCGTGGTCCATTGTATTTGTCGGATAGGAAATCCGTATGGCCTCCCCACCCAGAAAAAAGGGATTGACCAGCTGCATCTCCGGACTCATCATCAGCATGCGCCAGGTTTCCTTTGCAAGATCGGGTACCGTCAGCAGGTCATTGTCCTCTATGAATGCAATGGCTTCCTCTGCAAGACGATTGATCATTTCAGGCTGTTCCCCGGCCGGCACATACTGGTCCTTTACATATTCAAGTGCAGCCCGCCAGTCATTGCCGAAGCCCATCTCACGGGCGGCGAGGATCATTTCATTCCGGCACCATTCCAGTTGTTCCCGGCCCACCACCAACAGTTCTTCAGGCGTATAGGGGATGAACTCGTACTGCAGGCGGTTGATCAGGGCGTGCCTCCCTTCAGGTTTGCCGACGATGCCGCTTCCGTCATCCCTGGCCAGGCTTGTGGAATAATGTCCTTCCAGTTTCTGTTCATACCGCCTGATCTCTTCCAGGAGCTGATCATAGGGGGCCTTTGCCCACCAGGTAAAATCCGGGTGGTAGCCATAGTAAAAATAGAATGCTTCTGATAGGTTCTCGCGCAGGTCCCTTACCACAGAGGCGGCCTTGTCGGCCACCATCCAGTTCTCAAACAGCGGGCGGTTCTCCATGTCCATGGTGGCTTTCGCAAACCTTTCTGCTGCTGCATGGAATATCGCTGCTTTTTTGGGTCCGTCTACCGTTTTCCCCCTCCTTCTTTCCCGGATAAACTGGTATAGCTCCTCTGCAAAATCTGTGACAAATGCCACTTCCCTGAAATCCTGTTCTTCCAGTTCATGGAAAAATACGGCCTTTCGTAAAAAATTTCTGAACTGGAGGTAGTCTATTTTCCCATCCGACGATAAGCCTTCGTAATCGACTGTTTCTATATAGCCAAGCCAGTCATCGAAAAGCTGGCTGATCCGGTCATAGTATTCCTGTGTTTCCTTCAGGGTGTATTTCCGTTCCAGCGTACCCCGGTCAGCCTGGTAGCTGGATACGGGTTCGTAGAATTCAAACTGCTGCGGGATGCCTGGCAGGGATATGAGGAATAAGGCGAGGAAAGTGATCAGGGATTTCTTCATGGATTATTCATTAGAATTATAAGCGGTCAAATTTAATCTCTTTTAACAGAAAACCTGTAAATGGTCTGGGTTTCGTATTTTTCACCTGCTTTCAGCAAAGTGGAAGGGAATTCCGGTTGGTTCGGTGCATCCGGGAAATGCTGGGTTTCCAGGCAGAAGGAAGTGCGGAAAAGGTAAGGCTCGCCACGTTTTCCGACCTCGTTTCCGCTCAAAAAGTTTCCGCCATAAAACTGCAGGCCGGGTTCGGTGGTCAGCACTTCCATCTTCCTGCCGCTGACAGGGTCGTACACACTGGCTGCCAACAACATATGGTCTGAGCCGGGTTCGCGGTTCAGCACAAAGTTGTGGTCATAGCCCTTGCCGTATTCAATCTGCTGGTGATCGGCATCCACCCGGTCACCAATCCGGTGGTATTCCCGGAAATCAAAGGGGCTGCCCTCCACTGCCGCAATCTCGCCAGTAGGAATCAGTCCCTCATCCACAGGTGTATAATAATCGGCATTGATTTTAAGCACATGGTCGTTTATGCTCGTGCTTCCCTCCCCGGCCAGGTTAAAAAAGGCATGGCTGGTCAGGTTGATCACCGTATTTTTGTCGGATGTGGCAGCATACGAAATACGGAATTCATCCTCGTCCGTCAATTCATACAGCACTTCCACATGCAGGTTGCCGGGATAACCTTCCTCCAGGTGAGGGGAATGGTATGACAATTTCAGGGTCTGGGCATCGATCAGTTCCCCATCCCAGACGACAGCGTGAAATCCACCGGGGCCTCCGTGCAGGTGATTGGGGCCGTTGTTGGCGGCAAGTTCAAATGTTTCTCCGTCGAGGGTGAACCTGGCATTCCCGATCCGGTTTCCATAACGGCCGATCAGGGCGCCGAAATAAATTTCCTCCGAGGCCAGGTATTCGTCAATGGTGTGGTAGCCTGTAACAATGTCATCCAATACCCCGTCCCTGTCCGGGACAAGCAGCGTAACCACCTTGCCACCATAGTTGGTAACGTCCATTCTGATCCCGTTTTTATTTTGCAGGGTGTAGAGGCTGACGGGTTTGCCGTCAATTTCCGTGATGAAATCCTCAGGTACGGGAAAAACCACACCCTCGGCCAGCTTGGGTTGGTCGGGCCGGCAACCAAATGGCAGTAAGCTCATAATCAATACAGTCGTTACAATTAAAAAAAATCGTTTTCCGTTCATGTGGTCGTGTGTTTTTTAGGGTTTAGCGCAAAAGGACAAAGATCCAAATTTAGCATATTAGATATGGCTCAATGCAATTTCTCGAGATTTTCTCCCAGCGCACAATATTTTTTGTAGATGCGGGCATATTTCTCCACGTACGCCGGCCTGGGGTGGTATTCCTTTTCAAAACCCTGGCCCATGGCCTGCTGGGCGGCATTGAAATCATCATGTACTCCGGCAACGACCGATGCGGCCATGGCAGATCCAAGGGCGCAGGTTTGCTCATGTCGGGCCACCTGTATGGGCATGTTCATCACATCGGTGACGATCTGCATGACAAAAGGCGACTTCTTGGCCACGCCACCCAGGGCGATGACCCCGTCGATCCGGACCCCTTCCTCACGGAACCTGTCCACGATGCGTTTTGAACCAAAAGCGGTTGCCTCCACCAGGGCGCGGAAAATGGCCGGGGCAGTCGTTCCCAACGTGATGCCGGTAATGGCGCCCGTCATGATCTGGTTGGCATCGGGTGTCCTGCGCCCGTTAAGCCAGTCCAATGCCAGCAGACCGGATTCTTCCGGGTCAATGTTTTCTGCTGCCCCAGTCAAACGTTCAATCATGGAGTCCGCCATTTCCCCTGCCACGCGCTCCAGGCTTTCCTTAGTGAGGGCAGCGCTTTCTGTGGGGAGGGCAGGGCTTTCTGTTTGGAGGGCAGGACTTTCCGGGGGGAAAGCAGCCTTTTCCGTGGGCAGGGCAGACTGGGTTTCCAGCAGGTTCCGGATGGGCCAGAGCAACAAATCCCTGAACCAGGCATACACGTCTCCAAAGGCCGATTGCCCGGCTTCCAGTCCCAACATTCCGGGAATGATCGAACCATCCACTTGTCCGCAAATGCCTTTCACCAATTTGTCACCAATTTCCCCTTCCGGGGCCACCACCATATCGCAGGTGGAGGTACCCATGACCTTGCTCAGGTAATAGGGCTTGATTTCACCGCCAACAGCTCCCAGGTGGGCATCGAATGCGCCGACACCAATCGTGACATCCCGGGGCAGACCCAACCTTTCTGCCCATTCTTTGGAAATGGTTCCTGCGGCCACATCACTGGTATAAGTATCGGTATACATCCGGTCACGCAAGCCGGCAAGCAAGGGATCCAGCCTGGTCAGGAATGCTTCCGATGGAAGTCCGTTCCAGTCCGGATGCCACATGGCCTTGTGCCCCGCCGCGCAACGGCTTCTTTTAATCTTCTTCACATCCTTCTCCCCCGCAAGCAGGGCCGGAATCCAGTCACAATGCTCCAGCCAGGTCCATGCGGCTTTTCTGACTTCCTCGTCCTGGCGCAGCACATGCAGGATTTTCGCCCAGAACCACTCCGAGGAATAAACCCCGCCTTCGTACTTGGTATAGTCGACCCCGCCCCATGAAACCGCCAGTTCATTGATCTCGGCGGCCTCACGCACCGCGGTATGGTCTTTCCACAACACAAACATGGCGTTGGGATTTTCGGCGAACCCGGGATGCAAGGCCAGCGGGACCCCTTCGCTGTCAACCGCCACCGGTGTGGAACCCGTCGTGTCAATTGAGATGGCCGTGATTTGATTTACCACCGAGGCCGGGGCATTTTCCAGAGCCATTTTCACTGACTCCTCCAGGCTTTCGATATAGTCCATCGGATGCTGTCTGAAGCGGTTCCGGGCTGCATCACAATAATCGTTGTTCTTCCATCTTTTATAGTAGGATACCCCGGTACCGGCTTCCTCTCCTGTCCTGGCATTGACCAGCAGGGCACGTACCGAATCTGTCCCGTAATCAAGTCCGATTACATATTTTTCCATCACAAAAAATTGTTGGTTATTTCTTTTTCTTCTGGCCATAATAGGCTCCGGCCCCATGCTTCCTCAGAAAATGCTTTTCAAGCAGGAAGCGGTCAATCGGCTTTTCCTGGCCCAGGACTTCGGTACGGAATGCCATTTTGGCCACTTCTTCCAACACCACGGCATTGTGAACGGCTTCCGTGGCATCACTTCCCCAGGCAAACGGACCGTGGCTGTGGACCAGCACGGCGGGGATTTGCATGGGGTCAACATCCCGGAAGCACTCTGCAATCACATGACCGGTGTTTTCCTCATACCGCTCCGCAGTTTCCTCTATAGTCATCGGACGGGTACAGGGGATCTCCCCGAAAAAGTAATCGGCATGTGTGGTCCCATAGACGGGAATTGCCTTGCCTGCCTGTGAACGGGAAGTTGCCCATTCAGAGTGGGTGTGGACGATGCCTCCTACCCCTGGAAACTGTTTGTATAGAGCGAGGTGTGTCGGGGTATCGGAGGAAGGGTTCAGGTTCCCAAAAACCTGCTTTCCGTCCAGGTCAACCAGCACGATGTCGTGGATCTTCAGCTGGTCGTAGGCCACCCCGCTCGGCTTGATGGCCACCAGTCCGCTTTCCCGGTCGATCCCGCTCACGTTTCCCCAGGTAAAAATGACCAGTCCGTGCTCAACCAGCGACAAATTGGCTTCCAAAACCGCTTTTCTGAGATTGTACAGCATGGCGAAGGGATTTAATGATTAGTTCCGTTCGAATTTAAAATACAGTTCATTCCATCGCAGTTCATTCTTGAAGCTGCGCAGGTCCGTTTTCTCATCAATCAGCAGATATTCCAGTCCGGCCATCTCTGCAAAATACTGCAAATGAATTGGTTTGACGGCAAAACTGAAGCCCGTATGGTGTGCGCCGCCTGCCAATATCCAGGCAGTAGCCGCCACTTTCAGGTCCGGATCCGGTGCCCACAAGGCCCTTGCAACCGGAAGCTTCGGCAGGTCCACCGGCTTGACCGACCTGACCGTATTCACCAGCAGCCGGAACCGGTCGCCCATGTCCAGCATCGTGGCATTCAAAGCCCTGCCTTCCCTGGAGCTGAATACCAGGCGTGCGGGGTCATCCTTTCCGCCAATGGACAAGGGGTGTACTTCCAGAGAGGGTTGGGATACCGCAATGGAGGGGCATATCTCCAGCATATGGGCCCCCAGCACCCGCATGCCCTCCGGATCCAGATGGTAGGTATAGTCTTCCATAAAAGATGTTCCCCCTTCCAGTCCCTGGGCCATGACCTTCATGCAACGGGTCAGGGCAGCTGTTTTCCAGTCCCCTTCTGCCCCGAAACCGTAGCCTTTTTCCATCAGTCGCTGCACGGCCAGTCCGGGCAGTTGTTTTAGCCCGTGCAAATCCTCAAAGGTAGTAGTAAAGGCACCAAAGCCTCCTTCTTCCAGGAATTTCAATAGGCCGATCTCAATCCGGGCAGCTTCCACCAGCTTTTCTTTCTGGTAGGAGTCATTCATAAATCCGCTTGCAAGCTTATAGGTTTGGTGGTATTCGTCGATCAGGGCTTTGAGTTCGGCATCGGTCACCTCCTTGACCCGGTGTACCAACTCCCCTACCCCATATCCGGCCACTGACCAGCCCAGTTTGATGCGGGCCGATACCTTGTTGCCTTCCGTAACAGCCACCTCACGCATATTGTCACCAAACCTTGCCACTTTCAGCCCCTGGCTCTCGTCCCATGCCATGGCGGCCCGGATCCAGTCACCCAATCCCTCCACCACTTCAGGGTCCTGCCAGTGTCCGACCAGCACCCCCCGGTTGATCTTCATCCTGCTGCAGATGTAGCCAAATTCCCTGTCGCCATGGGCGCTCTGGTTAAGGTTCATGAAATCCATGTCAATGGCTGACCATGGGATATCCCGATTGAACTGGGTATGCAGGTGCAGGAAAGGTTTTTTCAGCGTCTCCAGTCCCCTGATCCACATCTGGGCCGGGGAAAAGGTGTGCATCCAGCATACAAGTCCGATGCAATCCGGATCGCTATTGGCTTCCAGGCACAATTGGTAAATGGCCTCTGGAGAGGTCAGCACGGGCTTAAATACAATCCGGACCGGCGTTTTCACATTGTGGTCAAGCTGCCGGGCAATCTCCCCGGAGTTTTCCGCCACCTGGTCCAGTGTTTTTTTCCCGTACAAATGCTGGCTTCCAGTGACAAACCAAACGGACTTGTTATTTATTAAATTGGTCATGATTATTAAAATTTATTGGGCCTTTCAGGCGTTTATTTGAGCACAAAAAAGCTCCCGTTACTAATCAGGTAATCATATTTTTCTTTGTCAAACTTGTAAAGGTAGGCACCCCGCTTGGAAGAAACCTTGTCCTTTTCATCCAGTTGTGTCAATACTTCCATGGAAAGGATCTTCTTCCGGAAGTTTCGTTTATCCAGCTTCTGCTGGTGGATGACCTCATAAAGCCTTTGCAGTTGAGGCAGAGTGAATTTTTCCGGCAAAAGTTCAAAGCCGATGGGTTGTATGATGGTTTTACGTTTCAGCCTTCGCATGGCCTTGGCCACCATTTCATCATGGTCAAATATCAGGGGTGGAATGTCATCGATGGAGAACCATTGTGCCCCGTGTTTGCGGCCGAGTTCCTCGTCGTATTTATTGATATTGATCAGGGCATAGTAAGCCACCGAAATGACGCGGGCATCCATATCCCTTTTCACTTCCCCATAAGTATAAAGCTGCTCCAGATAGATGTCCCGCAATCCGGTCAGTTCCTCCAGGATGCGGTAGGCCGCCTGGTCCAGGCTCTCATTTTCTGCAACGAATCCGCCCATCAGAGACCAGCAATCCTTGCATGGCTCAAATTTCCTTTTAATGAGCAACAGCTTCAAGGATTCATC
>SLSG01000270.1 GCA_007130545.1 Bacteroidales bacterium
CGATCATCAATTGGTTGACCCCTTTTTTTACGGCCACATAGACAAACTTGCTGCCGTCGGGCGACCAGGAACCGACAGATTCAAAAAAGTTGAACCCGTCAATGTCCATGTTCCGGAAACTGCTTGAAAGCTTGCGGATGATTTGTCCCGTTTCAGCATTCGCCAGGAAAAGATCAATGGAGACCAGGTCCCTTTCCGAAAAAAAGGCAATATGCTTTCCATCCGGGCTGATGGATGGACTGATGTTGATGTTTCCGGCATTGTCAGATGAGACAATCTTCCGGCCCACCGGGATGTGGCGGGCCGAGTCGGCCATCAGCGGCTTGTAGTGGGTGATGGTCGCACTTTTCCATAGGTCAGACACGGTGTTCGCACTGAGTCCGATAACCCGTTCCAGGGCCCTTTCATAGCCAAACTTGGCGGTCTCCCGGAACAGTGGAACAATCAGGGAATCCCCCCAGGTCCGGCCAAAAAAGGAAACAAAGGCATGGCCATACCGATAGGGGTTGTACTGATAGCTCCTGGACATGTCACGCAGGTCCGGGAAATCGTCCGCATGGATCGCATCCCGCATGATCATGGCCGTATGGGCATCCACACTGCCTATCGAAAAATATTCTGCCATCCCCTCTACCAGCCACAGAGGCAGGTTGCGAAGAGAGTTCAGGGAAAGGGAATCGTCCTTGAACATGGCGCGGAAGTGGAAAACGTGGACCAGCTCATGGCCGATCACATGGTCGGTCTGGGCATTGGTCTCAAGCACCGGCATCACCACCCTGTTGCGCAAGGCCTCGGTGACCCCCTGGGTGCCGATTCCGATGGACCCGCTCACAGCGGTTGTCTGCTGGAAATCCGGATGTGTGCCATAAATGATAACCGGGTTGCGCTCTTCCAGGGTGTCCTTGAAAAGCTCGAGATGCCTGATATACCACTTCTCAAAAGATTCGGCGATCATATGGATCACCTCCTCATCCTCAAAGTAATGGTAAAGATCAAAATTGGGCGACTGGTAAACCTTGAAATCGAAGCTGCGGTAACTGGGCTTGTTCCTGCCGAAGTATTGTCCGCTCACATCGGGCGGCGAAAAAAACCCGATGATTGACACAAGGAAAACCAGGACCGCTATGGAAGAAAAACAGCTGTTCACTTTCATCGTAAGTCCCTTTTACATGGTTTACTCAAAATCCCCTTCAAAGTCAGGTAACCGGACCTGACAGCAGTGGTTAACACATCAAAAATTATTCCGTTTTTGACACTTGACTATTTGTAAAACAAGAACGGGAAGGTTTTGTTCTGAGAATGATTTGGGTTAAAGATAAGGAGTTTCCGTCCGCTAATTGGATAATTTTGTGCAATTTTGCATAAATTCCGACTCCAGACACATGGCAAGCCTTGAAAAATATTTTTCCCCCTTTCGAAAAAACATAGTGGGCATAGACCACAGTTACGAAAGCCCCTACGGGCAGCAACGGATCATCTATGCCGACTGGATTGCCAGCGGCAGGCTTTACAGGCCCATCGAGGATGCCATCCTGCATCGCTTCGGTCCCTATGTGGCCAACACCCATACCGAAGCCAGCGAGACCGGCACCTTAATGACCAATGCCTACCACCACGCGCAAAGGCTAATCAAGGAGCATGTGAATGCCGGCCCGGATGACGTAATCATCACGGCAGGCAGCGGGATGACAACGGTGATCAACAAGTTTCAGCGCATGCTCGGACTGCGGATATGCGGAAAAATCGCGCGCAGCAAATGCCTGAAAGAAGAGGAAAAGGCGGTGGTGTTCATTACCCATATGGAACACCACAGCAACCACACATCCTGGTTTGAGACCAATGCCGACGTGGTCCAGATCCGGCCAGATGCCGAGCTGCTGGTTGACCTGGAAGACCTGCGACAGCAACTGGAGAAGTACAAGGACCGCAAATTGAAAGTCGGATCCTTCACGGCCTGTTCAAATGTGACGGGCATCCAGACGCCAGTGCACCAGATGGCCCGTCTGATGCATGAGTACGGGGGAGTTTGCCTGATAGACTACGCTGCCTCTGCGCCCTATGCAGACATCAATATGCATCCGGAAGACCCCCTTGAGAAACTGGATGCCGTGGTTTTCTCGCCCCATAAGTTCCTTGGGGGACCCGGAAGTTCGGGTGTGCTGATTTTTGACTCGGCCTTTTACCACAGCGACGTGCCCGACAACCCGGGTGGAGGTACAGTGGACTGGACCAATCCCTGGGGGGAATATAAATACATTGACGACATCGAGGCCAGGGAAGACGGAGGGACCCCGGGTTTCCTGCAGGCCATCCGGACAGCCCTTTGCATAGACCTCAAGAACCAGATGGGGACCGAAAACATCAAAAAAAGGGAGGAGGAACTCCTGGAGCTGGCATGGGAGGGCATATCCGCCCTGCCCGGGACGACGATCCTGGCCCGGAACATCAGGGAGCGGCTGCCGATCATTTCCTTCTATTTCGACGGGATACACTACAACCTGGTGGTAAAACTCCTCAGCGACCGGTTCGGCATACAGGTGCGCGGCGGCTGTGCCTGCGCCGGCACTTACGGCCATTTTCTGCTCAATGTGGATTACGAGCATTCCAGGCAGATCACCCAGAAGATCAATACAGGCGACTTGTCAGACAAGCCCGGCTGGGTGAGGCTGTCTCTGCATCCGACAATGACAAACAAGGAAGTCCGGACCATCGTCAAAGCCCTGGGAAAGATCCAAAAGAACCACGGGCAGTGGGCAAAGGATTACGTCTATGTTTCCAGGAAAAACGAATACCGGCACAAGGACAGCCCGGAAAACCAGACGGGAAAAATATCAAAATGGTTTTTGCTGCCGGATCCCAAAAAGTCCGTGCACAAATGGTTAGGCATTAAATAGCCGTTGCAGCCGTTTTACCTGTGTGGCCCATAGCCTGTGGGAGAAATCCATATCGGAAGGTTCTGCATGGTCGGTGATGGCCAAAGCCACCTCGGAAGATACCGGTTCGTTCAGGATGCGCATCTCCAGCAAATGGTCCTTGTGAAAATCGTCCAGCCATTGGAACTGCACAAATTCATTGTCTTTTTTCTGGACAAGCTTGGCCAATTGCTCAGAACCCTCCCATTTAAAATGATATACATCATCCACCAGTAAAACGGAATCGGCAAACCAGCGGGACAATCCTTCCGGTGTTGAAATCAGCGTATACAGCAGTTTGGGAGTGGTCTTGCAGCTGAACTCAAGGCTGTATTTTTCCAGCTTTTTCATGGCCAAATAATTTAAGCACCCGTTGTTGCAATATACAAAAAAACAAACGGATTCATTATTTTTACACTCAATTTAAACCCCGCCCCAGGTTTGGAATCCAACAAATTCATGGTTTATGCCCTGGCCATTCTGGCCATGTTCTTCTGGGGCATTTCCTATGTGTGGTCCAAGCTGGTATTTGAATACTATTCGCCCTTAACCGTCATGCTCATCCGGCTTGCCGTATCCTCGGCGCTGTTGTGGATTTTCTTCGGGAGAAAACTCTCAAGGGTGGAACCATCCGATTTCAAATCCTTTTTGATTCTCTCATTTTTTTCCCCGTTCTGCTATTTCATCGGGGAGAACTTCGGACTGCTGCATGTAACGCCGACCGTGGCATCGGTGGTCATTGCCACAATCCCGGTATTTGCCCCCATACTCGGAATCATCGCCTTCCGGGAGCGGATCAGCCTGGTAAACATCCTCGGGTTTGCTGTGAGCTTTTCCGGAATCTGGGTCATGGTGCTTGACCACGAGTTCCGGTTCAGCGCCTCTCCACTGGGACTGTTTTTGTTGTTTTTTGCCGTCGGATCGGCCCTGGTAAATATGGTTTACCTGAAAAAGCTGGTGGTCAGGTATTCCTCTCTGAGTATCATCGCGGTGCAAAATACCCTGGGGGCCTTGTTCTTCCTGCCCCTGTTCCTGGTGTTTGACCTGCAGGATTTTCTGCTGGTGCGCCCGTCCGGAGAAGCGGTGGGCTCGCTGCTTGCCCTGGCGGTGTTCGGCTCCACGCTGGCATTTATTTTCTATACCACGGCCGTCCGTGCCATCGGCATTGCAAGGACCTCCATTTTTGGCAACCTGATCCCGGTGGTAACGGCCGTCACTTCCCTGATCATCCTGAAAGAAGCCATTGACGCCGGGAAGATCATGGGAATGGTGCTGGTTATTGGCGGACTGTTGATGACGCAGCTCTCCGCCCTCAGGGGCCGCAAAAAATCGGGCCGGCAGGTTTGAAATTAAAAATAGTTTGTTAATTTTGCACCACTTCAAAAAGGCGGGGTAGCTCAGGTGGTTAGAGCGTCGGATTCATAACCCGAAGGTCACGAGTTCAACTCTCGTCCCC
>SLSG01000331.1 GCA_007130545.1 Bacteroidales bacterium
GCCCCGAACATATTTTTTTTAAAAACATATTTATTATTCTTTTTTCTTGCATTTATCAAATATTTTATTATGGCCTGGGTGAAATTATTTCCGCTTTATGAAGAATTATTCGAAATTTGTATCGTTCCATTGCCACGGGTTCCCCTGCTCCCGTTTTCAGGGAGTCCGGAGGCAATTACCTTAGCCCACATGCAGAAATTGAGCCCACAGGCACAATAAACCCACAGGCAGATGACGGACTCCAAGGAGATCAATACCCCGCAGGAAGATGAAAACAAGTCCGGCACCACCGGCTCTATCGACTCCACCGGCTCCACCGGCTCTATCGACTCCACCGGCTCCACTGGCACCACCGGCATCACCGGCATAGATCATCCGGCTCCCATCAGCCAGGAAGAGATCCAGAGAATCCTGGCTGAAAAAACGGAACGTCTAAAGGAATTGGGGGCCATCAACAAGACGACCGCCATCCTGAAGGAGGAAAAGCCAATTCCCGACATGCTCAGGGAAATCGTCCAGGTCCTGCCCCCGGCATGGAAACACCATGATGACGCAGTGGCCCGCATAAAATACGGGGAGGATAAGTTCCACAGCTCTTCCAGGTTCATGGAGACCCGCTGGTTTCAGCGCAAAACCTTTGAAACGATAGACGGCAAGGAAGGTATTATCGAGGTGTTTTATCTGAAAGAACATCCGGAGGTCGACGAGGGACCGTTTATCATTGAAGAGCGCCACCTGATTAATAACCTGTCCGGCCTGATTACAGGCTACCTGAATACGCACATCGGGAAATCCCTGCTGAAAAAAGTGGCTCCTCCCAAACAACCGGAAGAGGAGCTCATGGCCGAGCGGGAACATTCGGCCATGAGCCGGCAGTTGCTTCAGAAGTTTCTCAACAAGCACAACTCCGACCGGGACATTTACCATGACCTGATGCAGTACAAGGTAAGGGAGATCATGCTTGTGGCCAACCTCTATGATGCCTACATCATTGAGCAGGAAGGGCGCTTCTTCGAGCAGGTGACCGGGGAGTACTACCAGCTGAACCTTTCCTCCGCCCCGCGCATCACCGGGGTCTCCACTCCGGAAGAGGCCCTGGAGAAACTCCAGGAAAAGCACTTCGACATGGTCATCGTGATGATGGGAGTCGAAAAATCCACCCCCATTCAGCTCAGCCGCATCATCAAGCAGATTTACCACAACATCCCCATATTCATGCTGTTGAACAACAACAGCGACATAGCCATGTTTGAAGATGGAAACAAGCCCATCAATTCCATCGACAAGGTGTTTGTCTGGAACGGGGATTCCAAGGTGTTCCTGGCCATGGTCAAGTACGACGAGGACCGCATGAACGTGGAGAATGACATCCGCATCGGGATGGTTCGTGTGATCCTGCTGGTGGAAGACTCCGCCAAGTACTATTCACGCTACCTGCCCATACTGTATTCCATCGTCATTGAGCAGACCCAGCACCTGATCGAGGAAGTGAACACCGATGAGCTTTACAAGCTGCTCAAGATGCGTGTCCGGCCAAAGGTGCTGCTGGCGTCAAACTACAGTGATGCCATCACCCTGTTTAATAAATACAAAGAGAACCTGCTATGCCTGATCTCTGACGTGAAGTTTGAGAAGGACGGGAAACTGGACGAAAATGCCGGGCTCGACCTGGTGTCATATGCCAAGGCCAGCATCCCGAACCTTCCGACCGTACTCCAGTCATCCGACCCTGAAAACGCCCAAAAGGCCTACCTGCTGAAATCCACCTTTGTCAACAAGAACTCAGAGACACTGAAACAGGACCTGCAGAGTTTCATCAATTATTACCTGGGATTCGGTCATTTTATTTACAAGGATGAGGAGGGGCGGAAAGACATCGCTGTGGCCCGGTCGATGAAGGAATTTCAGACCCACCTGAAGACCATCCCAGAGAAATCCCTGATCTACCACGCCAAGCGCGACCATTTCTCCCATTGGCTGATGGCCAGGGGGGAAATCCAGATCGCCAAGCGTATCAAGCCTTTGAGGGTGGCGGACTTCACCTCATCGGGCAGCTTGCGGGAATACCTTATCGGTGTAATTGAACAATGCATACATGACAAGCAGAAGGGCAAAGTGATCAATTTTGAAGAGAGTGCCTTGCTGGACGAGACCAATGTGGTTAGCCTGGCACCGGGTTCCCTGGGTGGCAAGGGACGCGGACTGGCCTTCATAAATATGATCATCAATAGCTTTGACTTCTCTGAACTGGTTCCCGATATCCGGGTCCGCACCCCGAAAACCTCCATCATCGGCACCGAAGAGTTTGAGCGGTTTATACAGAACAACGACCTGTACGAGATCTACAAGGAGACCGACTACGAGACCGTTAAAAAGCGCTTTTTGGAAGGTCGGCTGACTGACACCTTACGAAAGCGGCTGAAAGCCTATCTTTCAATCATCGACAAACCCCTGGCCATAAGATCTTCCAGCCTGTTCGAGGACTCGCTGATGCAGCCTTTTGCCGGGATCTTTGATACCTTTTTGCTGCCCAATAACCACCCGGACTTGAATGTCAGACTGGAACAGACCATGAATGCCATTAAGCTGGTGTTCGCATCCATCTTCTCCCCCACCGCATCGGCCTATTTCAAGGCCGTCAACTACAAGATCGAGGAGGAAAAGATGGCGGTCATCATACAGGAAGTGGCCGGCAACCTGTATGAAGAATCCTTCTACCCGCACATCAGCGGCGTGGCCCAGTCATATAACTTCTACCCCTATTCCTATATGAAGCCGGATGAAGGCTTTGCCTCCATGGCCGTGGGTCTGGGAAAATATGTCGTGGAGGGGGAAAAGACCTACCGCTTCTCCCCGGTACACCCCCAGCTGGAGATTTACACGCCGAAGGACCTGTTCAAGAACTCCCAGGTGCATTTCTATGGCATAGACATGACGAAAAAAGAACTCAACCTGCTGGAGGGCGAGGATGCCGGACTAATCAAGCTGGAGATAGACAAGGCCGAGCAACACGGGACCCTGAAACACTGTGCCTCGGTTTATGACTTTTCCAGCGAGCGGACCATCCCGGGGATCACCGAGCCAGGGCCGCGGGTGGTGAACTTCGCCAACATACTGAAATACGACTATATCCCACTGCCAAAGACCATAGAGGTGATCCTCGACATCATATCCGAGGCCATGGGCACCCCCATCGAAATAGAATTCGCCGTTGACCTGAACAAGGACAAAGAGGGACGGGCATCCTTTTACCTTCTGCAGATCAAGCCCCTGATAAAGAACATCATCGATGCCGACATCCACATCGACAAGATTGACAACGACCGCCTGCTGCTTTATTGTGAGAATGGCATGGGCAATGGAAGGATTGATGACATAAGCGATGTGATATATGTGGACATGGAGCAATTCGACAAGCTGAAAACCGAAAAGATGCGCGATGAGATCGACATGCTGAACAGGGCAATGGCCGATGAAAACCGCAAGTATGTGTTGATTGGTCCCGGACGCTGGGGTACCCGTGACCGCTTCATCGGGATCCCCGTGGCTTGGTCGCAGATATCCAAGGCCAAAATCATCGTCGAGGTGAGCATGGAGGAATTCCCACTGGATGCTTCCCTGGGCTCTCATTTTTTCCATAACGTAATCTCAATGAATGTCGGATACTTCAGTGTGAAGCACAACGACTTGATCGATTACATCAATTGGGATGTGTTGAAAACGGCGAAAGTCGTGAACAAGACGAAATATTTTAAACATGTCCGCTTTGACACCCCCATGGAGATTATCATGGACGGGAAAAAACGCAATGCGCTGATATACCACAAACCCAAACCCCCGGAAGAGGACCTATGAACCAGGTTTCAAAATACAAATACAACGAGCAGTACGCCACGGATACCTATGAATTCCGGGAGATCTCCTATCAGGACCTGATGCAGAGGCGCATCATCAATGTGCTGCTGATCTGCAGCAACTACGATGCCTTTATGCTGGAGGAGGACGGCCGCATAAATGAGAAGATCTTTCTGGAATACACCTCGAAAAACCTTCGCTACCCACCGCAGTTCACACAGGCCAGCTCTTCGGAAGAGGCATTTGAATTATTGAATGAGAAGGACTTCGACCTGGTAATCACCATGCTCAATGTGGGAAAGATCGATGCCTTTGAGATGGCGAAAAAGGTGAAGAAGCGCTATCCCAAGATTCCCATCGTGGTGTTGACCCATTTCTCGCGGGAGGTGTCCATGAAACTGGCGAACGAGGACCTTAGCTCTATCGACCATGTGTTCTCCTGGCTGGGCAACTCCAGCCTGCTGCTGGCGATCATCA
>SLSG01000041.1 GCA_007130545.1 Bacteroidales bacterium
GACGGTGAAAGAGAATGAAGCAGGGGGGCTTTCTGTGTGGTAGGCGTTGAGGGCCTTGACCTGGAACACATAATCACCTTCTCTCAAATTGGTATATTCCTTGAAGTTCACTGACTCCCAGGGGGACCAGTTTTCCTCGAAGCCGAGCAGCCGGTAGGCAAACCGGCCGGTTTCCTCGAAAGACGGACTGGCATACCTGAAAATGACGGAATTGGAGGCATGGGGGATATCCAGCCGTGCGGCGGCACCGGTTTCTGTTTCCTGCTCAGGGTCGGACATCACCATATGACCGTCTTTTCCCTGGAAGACCACCTCCCTGATGTAAACAGGTTCGGGCATGCCCTGATCTTTCATGACCGAGGCATCGTAATGGATCAGTCCGTTCTGGGAACCAATAAATACATTTTGATGGTCCAGGATCAGGATGCTTTCAAATGCCGGCAACAACATCGAATTGATCCGTTGGAACGGGGTGTGGATATCCTGGTAAGTCCCGTTTTCAAGGAGCCGGTAAACGCCCATGGCCGTATTGGTGAAATACCAGATATTCCCGGCCTGGTCCTGATGCAGTTTGTCCAGAAAATCTGCCTGTCCAAAAACATTCTCCCACAACGAATGTCTCCGGAAGGCATTGCTGGCCTGATCAAAGCGGAAAACGCCACTCCGGGTGGTAACCACCAGTTCATTGTTCAGCCACTGCAGGTTGTAAGGCAGCTCTGCCGGCAGGTTTTCTGCCGGACCGAACAGCTTCACGGCTTCCACCAATTGCAGGTCCCGGCTGGGCGTTACCCGGAACAAGCCTCTGTACCCGTGGGAGATCCAGATGCTTCCGTCATGGTCCTGAAGCATGGACCGGCTGGATTCGCTGAATCCCCCTAGCTCCCCCTGGTACTGCCATTGTCCCTGCTCCCTGCTGAACCAGCTCAGGCCGTTGTAAGTCCCTGCAACAATGGTGTCTGCGCTGCCTTTGTGGGGGATAAAGTACCAGTAACCACTTTGGTCGGATAGTTTTCTGGCTGTTTTCCCGTTTACCAGGAAGGCTCCGAAGTTGTGGG
This sequence comes from Bacteroidales bacterium, assembly GCA_007130545.1. Lineage (GTDB taxonomy): Bacteria > Bacteroidota > Bacteroidia > Bacteroidales > UBA7960 > SLSG01. Next base: position 1,056 of record SLSG01000041.1, read on the forward strand.
CACAGAAAAGTTCCCCGTTCACCTCCTGAAGGTTCCAGACCTGCCCTTCCGTTCCCGGGACCAGTTCAAAAGATTTGGCCGGCAAATCGGGTGCGTCCAGTTTGTCCAGGTCCATGACATAAAGCCCCTGGTTGGTGCCTGCAAAGAGCTTCCCTTCAAAAACAATAGAGGCATAGGTGCTTTCAAGTCCGAAGTTATGGTCCAGCAGGCTGATGGGCGAATTCAGCTCAATAAAGTCGATCCCGTTGTCCAGGCCTAGCCATAGGTTATGCCTGCTGTCCTCGAACAATCCGAGTACGGTATTGTTCTGCAAGCCCCTGAAGCGGTTGATGTGCTGCACCACCGCCCCGTCAGGGCCGGCTATGTATACCCCGTTCTGTACCGTTCCGAATACATAATAGCCATTGGATAGTTGCAGGGCGGAGAACAAATTGTATCTGCGCAGAAATTGATTCAGCGGAATGTCCCATGGCGTCAGCTCCTTTCCGTCAAAGAGGAAGAGTCCTTCGTTGTTGGTGCCGATGATTATCCGGCCATTATTGAACGGCAGAATGCTCCTTATCTCATTGCGGAAAAAGACCGGGTCATTGCTGAGCGGTTCGAGCACCTGCCCGGTCAAGCCCATCAGCCCCCTTTCCCGGTCGATGATATACAGGCGGTCCCGCACCAGGTAGGATAGGCTGAAATCGGTTGGCGGTTCAAGCACACGAATCCTGTTCCCGTCGTAAATAAAGGCGGAGCGGTAGGACTGAAAAATGACCTCCCGGGAGGTTTGGTGGATCCGCCAGACCTCGTCAAAAGAGCGAAAGGCCATCGGGATCAGGTGGGTCAGGGAATGGTATTCCATGCCGCCGTGGGTCCCCCTTTCAAAATAGCCAATCTCCTCGAAGGCACCGGCATAAATCGTTTCCCCAACCGCCAGCACCGACCGTAGGATGGAGTTGTTCGGCACGGGATACAACTGCCAGCTGTGCCCGTCAAATTCCAGAAGTCCGTCGTTGTTCCCAAAATACATGAACCCTTTGCTGCATTGGGTGACGGACCAGTTCTGGTTGCTGGCATTGTATAGTGTTTTCGGATAGTTGTTGATGAACGGGAGTCCGATTTCCTTGATCCCCACCTGCGCTAACAGGGAGTTCCAACCCGTCAGGAAATTCCACAGGAGAAGGATAACAAAAAGTGCCCGCAGGTTGAGAACGGGGAGAACCTTGCTGCGCATGGCTGTAGTATGAATGACAAACGGGTCTGAACCCTGTAACGAAAATAATCATTTTTGTTCATTCCCCGTTAATTCCCTGGCACCATCCCCGGTACTGACCTGGTAAAAGAGTGGTAAGTGGCCGAAGTCTTTTTCAAAGGCCCTGGCAATGCGATCCTGGAAGAGCTGTACATTATTCGACCTGACAAGGTTTATCGTACACCCCCCAAATCCCCCGCCCATCATCCTGGACCCTTTTACACCAGGGGTTTTGGCGGCTGTTTCCACCAGGAGGTTCAACTCCGGGCAACTGACTTCATACTGTTCGCGCAGACCCTGGTGAGAAAAAAACATCAGGCGTCCGACCCGGTCCGGGTCACCCTGGGCCAGGGCATCGCATGTTTGCGTAACGCGGGCATTCTCTTCCACCACATAGCTGCAGCGCTGAAAAACCTTGCCCTCCATTTGGTTCTCCAAACCAGCCAACATCTCCCTATTAACGTCCCTAAGGCTTTTAACGGCAGGAAAATGTTTCCGAATCAGGGCGACACCGGTTTCGCATTGCCGCCGGCGTTCGTTATAGGCCGATGATGCCAGGCTATGCTTCACCCGGGTATCGGCAAGAATAAGTTCAAAGCCCTCCAAGTCAAGCGGGAAAAATTCATGTTCAAGGGAACGACAATCCAAACGGATGACCTGTCCCTTCTTCCCAAAGAGGGATGCAAACTGGTCCATGATGCCACATCGAACCCCGGCATAATGATGCTCTGCACTTTGGCCCACAAGGGCCAGGGTCATTTGGTCCGCTCCCAGACCGAAAAGCGCATTCAGGGCCACGGCAAATGCACTTTCCAATGCAGCGGAAGATGACAGGCCCGAGCCAATCGGGATATCCCCGCCAAAAGCCGCACGGAATCCACCGGGCCGGAATCCCCTTTTTTGCAGTTCTTTTACCACCCCAAACGGGTAAAGCGCCCAATGGGGCAGTTTTGGCCGTGTGTCATCCAAGAGGAAGCTTGCTTTTTCTCCCAGGTCGGCAGAGACCAGATCAGCCCGCATGGTATCGAGGGCTTGGATGGCCAGGTAAATCCGCTTATCGATTGAGGCCGGAAGCACAAAGCCCTCGTTGTAATCGGTATGTTCACCGATGAGGTTGATACGTCCGGGTGCGGCAAACAGGCGGTATTGTCCCGTGAATTCTTTTTCAAAGGATTCCCTGGCCTTCATTTCTTCCTTTATTGTTTTAAATTTTTACCAGAATACAGCGTATAGCAGCGCCAGGATGATCATAACGGCATAGGCTGAAATATTGAATCTCTTCCCGGTGACAAAGGTCTCCCTGGGAAGGGGTATGGCCTTGGGGTCTTCGTCGTGTTTTGCAGTTACAAGGGTTACCATCAGGATGATGGCAATGGTTATGAGGCTGGTGTACATCATCTGGTCCATAAAAGGCATTTCAACAGGAAGGACCTTAAGCAGGATGGCCACTGGAATGGAGCAAAGCACCCCGATTATTGCCCCTTTTGAATTCGTCTTTTTCCAGAAGAGTCCCATGAGGAACACAGCCAGAATTCCCGGACTTACGATGCCGGTGTATTCCTGTATATACTGGAACATCTGTGGCATGGAATCCAGAGCCGGAGCAACCAGGACGGCGACAATCAGGGCAAGCATGACGGCAATCCGTCCGACCTTCACCAGGTCGCTTCCGTCGGTACGTTTTGAAAAATAGGGCCGGTATATATCCATGGTGAAGATCGTGGCGGTTGAATTCAGCATAGAGGCCAGTGAGGAAACGATGGCCGCAGTCAGGGCCGCCACAACAAGACCCTTGACACCCGTAGGGATAAAGGTTTTGATCAGCCAGGGATAGGAAATGTCGTAGTTGATGCTTCCGTCCGGTCGCAAAAAGTCCGCTCTTATCCCTTCAATCATGGCAGTCCCTTCGGGTTGGGTAAACAAAACATATGCGATTATTCCGGGAACGACAACAAAAATTGGCAACAGCAATTTCAGGAAGGCCGCAAATGCCA
>SLSG01000020.1 GCA_007130545.1 Bacteroidales bacterium
TATTCCAATCTTAATGCCCGAAACCGGTGTTCCGACATTGCGGGAGGCGATGTATTCAAATACCTCCCAGGTCTTTTCCGGGCTCAGGGTCAGGACCACCATTTCATTTTCAAAGGGCATCACTTCAAAGACCCTTGACCTGGTCACGGGGCCCTCCGGTATGCTGGTCCGCAGTCCGCCGTAATTCAATACACAAAAGTCGATGGACCTGCCGTCCTCAGGAACATATCGCTCCTGTCCCTTTTCCAGGACCAGGTCGGCGATGAAATTGTTGAGCAGGTCTTCCGGCGTCCCTTTTCTCATCAGCTGGGTGGAATGGGCAAGCACCTGGTTCATTTCGGCTTCCAGGCTGGTACGGTAAAGGGCAATAATCGAATCGGTTGCCGGATCAGGTATTGGGGCAGAAATGCTGTCCACTGCGATCAGTTTTCCTTCCGTGGCCTTGCCAGGCTCAGGAGATTGACATGCCTGTCCGACGAAAAGAATTGGTAAAATAAAGAAATAAAGTAGGTTATGCGCTTTAAGCATGGGAATTGGGTTTGCCGTGGGAAAATAACAATATTAAGCTTTCTTCCACTAAAAACCAATCAAAATCCGAGGCTTTTTTTAATTTAGATTCAGATCAGGTTTTTTATCCGGCTTCGCCCTGTTCCAGCTTCCTGATCCGGACCCCGTGGAGGTTTTCAAAGGCCGACCGCACCTGGTCTGAGATGCATTGCCGGACAGGGACCACCAGGCTGCAGCTGAGTGCAAACTCCTGGTCCCGCTGATCCAGTTCAAACTCTTTGATCAGCCGCATCACATCGTTCATGAGCGGGTATTCGAAGCGTATCTCGAAATGGTCCTCGATGATGCGGGTAAGGATGGCGGCATTGTCGAGCGCATCCTTTGTAGCGCCCTTGTAGGCGTTGATCAATCCGCGGACCCCCAGTTTGGTGCCCCCGAAGTACCTGACCACCACGACCAGCACATCAGTGAGTCCGGCGGAAAGAATCTGCCCGTGGATGGGCCTTCCGGCCGTTCCTGAGGGTTCCCCGTCATCATTGTAGCGGTAGACTGATTGGTCCGGTCCGAAGACCCAGGCATAACAGTGGTGCCTGGCATCGTGGTATTGCTTTTTAATTGCTGCCAGGGTTTCTCTGGCCATTTCTTCATTGTCTGCAGGATGGGCCAGGGCGATGAACTTGCTGCCTTTGTCCTTGTAGATCCCGGTGACAGAGGTTCGGATCGTTTTATACGTATCAGTGTGCATAAAGTAAGTCTTTTAACGGGACTCGTGCTCAGCTTCCCATGGCGATCAGCAGGATCGCGCACAGGGCCAGGACGATGCCGGCCCAGTTGACGGGGGTCAGGCGTTCCCGGAAGAAGAAAAACCCGGACAGGGCAGACAGGCTGACGATGCTGACATTGAAGACCGGAAAAAATACGGAGCTTTCAAATATACCGAGGGACAGCAAAAAGAAATAGCTGGAGAAAAAGTTCAGGAATCCCAGCCAAATGCCGGCCAGGAGGCTTCGCCCATGCATGGGCTGCTTGTTTTTCAGTGCCTTGCTGAGCAGGATCACGCTGCCAATGACCATGGAGGACACGAATACCGTGCCCAAAAACAACAGGGTTTCGCCGTCCCCGACATGGAACATCTGTGCATGCTTGGTCAGGGTGTCATTGGCGCCATTTCCCAGAAACAGCAGCACCGGCAGGATCAGGACCCGCTTGTCTATGCGCTGTTCCTGCTTTTTGCGGAAGGTAAGGTAAAAGGCCAGCAGGGAGGCGATGATGCCGGTGAGCTTGAGGGCATTCAAAGGTTCCGCATAGGCCATGATGCCCACGCTTACCGGGATGACCACCGACATCTTGCTTGAAACGGATGTGACAGCAATCCCTGCCTTCTGTGCCGAGAGGGCAAAAACCAGAAAAACCAGAATAAACGTAAATCCGATTACCCCTGCATAGGGAAACCAGCTCCTGAGAGGGAGATCTGAAAAAGCGACCGGACCCTTGAAAAACAGCAGGCACATAACGGCCGCTACAAGATAGTTTGCGGTGATGGCCTGGAGGTTGTCTATCCGGAAGTGTGTGAAAAGCCGGAAACTGATGACAATGGCTGTTGAGAACAGGATGGTGGCTATCAGGTAGATCATAGAACTCAGCGTTAAACCTGGTTTTTGAACCAAAAAAACAATTCCCTGCCAATGGGTATACGTGCCGGCTTGCCTGGCCCGATTACCGGCGCGGGAACCCCCCTGCCGAAAAACTGGGGTCCGCAAAACACGCGGGCTTCATCCCACAGGCCTGCATCGATAAACGACTGGATCAACTGGCGGCCCCCTTCCACAAATACCGATTGCACACCCAGACCGTATAGGTGTTCCAGTAGTCCTGGCAGGGGAGGCTGGCTGAAGTCAAGCCTGACAAAACGGATCGGTCCTGTTTCGTCTGACTTGCTTTCATTAAAGACAATGGTGGGCTGGCTGTTGTCGAACAGGTGCAGGCTTTGCGGCAGCCTCAGCCGTCGGTCAATGACCACCCGCAGGGGCTGTTTCCCCGACCAGTCGCGAACATTCAGCCGGGGGTTGTCAAGCAGTGCCGTATTGGTGCCGGCCATGATTGCCGGCTCCTCTGAGCGCCATTTGTGTACGAGCATGCGGAGGCGTTCGCTGGTGATCCAGGTGGGGCGGGCCGCCTTACCCGCTGTCCGTCTGACATCTATGAAACCGTCTGAGGTTTGTGCCCACTTCAGGATGATGTAGGGGCGGTGTTTTTCATGGTAGGCGAAGAAGCGCTTGTTCAGGGTTCGGCAATCACTTTCGAGTATTCCCGTTTTTATGCGGCAACCTGCTGCCTGCAATGCCTCAATCCCTTTTCCCGCGACCAGGGAATTGGGGTCCCGGGTTCCGATATATACCTTTTTTATCCCATGCCTGAGAATCAGTTCTGTGCAGGGCGGCGTCTTGCCGTGGTGGCTGCAGGGTTCCAGGTTCACATACAGGCTGGATTGTGCAAGCAGGGCCGGGTTCCTGACCGAAGCGATGGCATTTACTTCGGCATGCGGTCCGCCAAACACCTGGTGATGGCCTTCCCCGATAATCTTTCCCTCGTGCACAATAACACAACCGACCATGGGATTGGGGGCAACATTTCCCAGTCCGACTCCTGCCAGGTCCAGGCACCTGCGCATATACCATTGATGGTCCCTTGCTTTCAATTGGCGTGGTGTTGACCGGGCAAAGTTAGTATAATAAATCCAGCCTGGCCGCCAAAAATGATCAAATGAAATGGAGTGTAACCTCCTTGAGTAGTTTCTCCTCCAGCATTCTGGCGATTCTTTTCACGACGGTGCGTCGGATCTCCAGCTCCACGGGCAGGTTGGGGTCCTGATGTGCCACATTGACGGCTGTGCCCACCCAAAAGCGGATCTCGTCACTTTCCAGGAACATCCTTATGATGCGGTCAGCCGGACCCTTACCGAGTTCGGTCCGGGGCCCGTATTTTTCCAGAATCGCGGCCAGCTTGCTCAGGGTCAGAATCCCCTCGGTGACCAGGTCAATGCCTTCCATTTGGGAAACAGGGGGGAGGTCCGGGTCGTCAAACTCCAGGGTGTCCTCCACCGGGATGCCTAGTTCCCGTCCGATAATGTCTGCGGTCGTTCCCCCGCAGATGATCTTCCTCCCGTGGAAGTCCCTTACGACCCCGGCAAGCTCCCCATCTTTTTCCTTTTCATACGGCGGTCCCGTACAGAGGAGCAGTTTACGCGGTTCCCGGAAATAAACCACCACGCTGCTGATATCATCCTTTGACTGGTAACCGTCGTTGGAATGTGCATGGTTGACCAGCTGGGTGGAAAGCCTGGCCGCGGAGGTTTCGGGGTGGTCTTTCACAAAGCGTGAGAGAAAGTCTGATACATTTTCATGCCCCCAGCCCAGCAGGTATTTTCCCCGTCCCAAACCGGACTGTGTAATGCCGTCGGTCAGCAGTATGATGCGGTCCTCCTTCCGGGCAAGGAATGTACAGGCCTTAATCTCCTTGCCCTGGTTGGCACTGGATTCCAGGGTGATGTTTTGCCATTCCAGCTTCAGTGGGTCTTCTCCGCGCAGTACGATTGCATCCGGATTGTCGTAGTTGATCACGGTGGTTTGACCGCTTTCCTCAATATCGACCACGGTAAAGGTCGAATAGGAGATCTTGCGTTCGCTGCAGACAGGAAGGGTGTTCATGATGATCTCCGCGATCTTGTGTGCATCCTTGTGTTCCCTTGTAA
>SLSG01000328.1 GCA_007130545.1 Bacteroidales bacterium
CGTTACCATCCGACAAAAACCTCCTGCAAATATTTCTGGGAGGACGGCACCCGCATCCGTGCCTGGCACAAGCCCGAAGCCTTTGCCCGGGAGGTGGAGGAGGTCACCGGGGTGCCCGCCGCCCGCATCATCGGGTTCCTCGAAAGGAGCCGCCGGCTTTATGAGCTGACCGCCGGGGTTTTTATCTTCAATTCCTTTCACAAGTTAAGGAATTTTCTGAGCCCGGAATTCCGCCGGCCACTTTTTCAGCTGCACCGGCTGGATGCGATGACAAGCATGCACAAACGCAACCGTAAATGGTTCGGGCACCCAAAGGTGGTGCAGTTGTTCGACCGCTATGCCACCTACAACGGGTCGAACCCATACCAGACCCCGGCCACGCTGAACGTGATTGCGCACCTGGAGCACAATACCGGTGCCTGGTTCCCGGAAAAAGGCATGTACGACATCGTGGAGTCGTTGGCAGACCTGGCCCGCCGGCAGGGAGTGGTGTTCCGCTTCAATGCCCCGGTCAGCGAGATTGTGCTGGAGAACAGGAAGGCAACAGGAATACGGGTGGATGATGAATTCATCCCATATGACCTGGTGGTCAGCGATATTGACATCGTGAACCTTTACCGGAAGCTGCTGCCCGGCATCCGGCTGCCCCACCGGCAGCTCACAGGAGAGCGCTCCACCTCCGCCCTGATTTTTTACTGGGGGGTGGACCGGGAGTTCCCAGAATTGGAATTGCACAACATCCTGTTTTCCGACAATTATGAAGAGGAGTTCAGGCATTTGTTCCGGACCAAAACCATTTGCGACGACCCGACGGTTTACCTGTTTATCAGTTCCAAACAGGTGAAAGGCGATGCCCCGGCTGGCTCGGAGAACTGGTATGTGATGATCAATGTACCGGAGAATGTAGGGCAGGACTGGGACGAGCTGGTTGCAGGGGCAAGAAAACATATTGTGAAAAAGATCCACCGGATCCTTGAAACAGACATAGAGAAACATATTGTGTCAGAAACCGTGGCAGACCCGCGCAGCATTGAGCGCGAGACGGGTTCTTTCCGTGGGTCTTTGTACGGACTAAGCTCGAATGGCCGGTTCTCCGCTTTTAGCCGCCATCCGAACTTTACACGCAGGCTGAAGAACCTCTATTTTGCCGGGGGCAGCGTGCACCCCGGGGGCGGGATCCCTTTGTGCCTGGCATCGGCCAGGATCATCGGAAAGGAGGCACCTGTGCCGGCTTCGCAGCCTGTCCGGCCCTGAAGGGCCGCATGCATATACCGGCTTCGCAGCCTGTCCGGCCCTGGAGGGCCGCATGCATATACCGGCTTCGCGCTGCAAATTTCCTTCGGAAATTTAAAGGCGCTCACCCGGCACATGCATGCTACCTTATGGTGGACTAAGTCGGTGCACGACCGGAACATGCATGCTACCTTATGGTGGACTAAGTCGGTGCACGACCGGTACATGCATGCTACCTTATGGTGGACTAAGTCGGTGCACGACCGGAACAGACACGCTGCCTTAGAGGCGAACAGGCAGGGACACGAACGGCACAGGCTGGCAGGGGATACAACAGAAAAGAAGAAAAAACAACCATAAAATTAGACCGTACTTAAAATAATATCGTATGGGCATTTTGCAAACCATTCGCTCGTCGCAGACCATTGGGAAGTTTTTTATCCTTTATTATGCAGTGGGGTTCGTCGGACTGAGTCTGCCGGCCACACGGGAACTGTTCATCCGGTTGATGCCCTGGTCCATTTTGGGCAGCATGGCCCTGTTGATGATGTTCCACCGGAGATGGAAGTTCAGCCATGTGGGGGTGATCTTACTGATTGCCCTGGCCGGCTACCTGGTAGAGGTGGTGGGTGTGCTCACCGGACTGGTATTCGGGGAGTATTCCTACCAGCATGCGCTGGGACTTAAGGTGTTCGACACCCCGCTGATGATCGGGGTGAACTGGGCCATGCTGATCTATTGCGTGCATGCCATGCTGGAAGACACCGGACTGCCGGCCGTGCTCAAAATTATTACCGGTGCCATGCTGATGGTGGGCTATGACTTTATCCTGGAACCAGCGGCCATCCGCCTTTCGATGTGGAACTGGGGTGGGAGCGCCATCCCGTTGCAGAACTACATCGCCTGGTTTGTCATCTCGCTGGTGTTCCTGTCGGTCATGCGCTTTTCCGGAATGAAGACCGGCAACCGGCTTGCGCCATGGCTGTTTTGGGTACAGGCCGCATTCTTTCTGCTGCTTAACCTTTCCCTGCGCTTTCTTTTTCCGCAGGCAAGCATTTGATTCATCGGATACCACGAAAACCTGTTATTTTTACAAAAAAACCCATAGAAGCCGGAGTCCTTCGCCATGATCAAAGCAAACCACAACAGGTTTTATGAATGGTTCTTCGATGCCTACATCAGTTACATGATGCGGTCTGACTTCCGGGAATGGGTGGTGGTGGGCGATTTCAATGATAGTGGCGGACCCATACTGATGATCGGGAACCACTTCAGCTGGTGGGACGGCTTTTTCGGCCGGAGGCTGAACCAGGTGGTGTTCCGGCGCAAGTTCCATCTGATGATGCTGGAAGAGCAACTGGCCCCGCGCATGTTCCTGAGTAAACTCGGGGCCTTCTCGATAAAAAAGAAGAGCCGCGATGTGCTGGAGTCACTGAAATATGCGGTGGAGCTGCTGCACGAGCCCGGGAACCTGGTGATGCTGTTCCCCCAGGGCAAATTCCAGTCCCAGCACGACTACCCGCTGCGTTTCGATAATGGCTGGTTCCGGATACTGGAACAGGCCCCCGAAAACACCCAGCTGGTTTTCTCCGCCTGCCTGACCGATTATTTCGCACACCGGAGACCGGCACTGACCATCTACCTGGAACAGCGCGTTGCACAAAAATTTTCTTCCTCCCGGAAAGTCGAGGAGGCATACAATGTATTTTTGAAAAACGCCATCCGACAACAAACGGAAAACCAATGATCTACCTGTCCTGGTTCCTGATCGGTTTCCTGGTGCTGCGGCTGATGGTCGTCCTGGCCAACCTGGCTGCCCGGCCCTGGCTCAGGGATGCAGGCACCCAGCCCTGGCTAAGGAAGGAAGGCATTCAGGCTGAGGCCAGAGAAACAAACAGCCAGCCGCAATTCAGGGTGGCCGATATGCCCACGCAGTCAATGCAGCCACCGGAAAGCCGCCCGGGAGAGGTTGCGGTGCCTGCCAGCAATGCGATTCCCCTGGTTTCCGTGCTGATTCCCGCCCGCAACGAAGGTCCAGGGATCGGAAAATTGCTGGACAGCCTGGTCCGGCACGACTACCCACGGCTGGAGATCCTGGTCTACGACGACCTGTCGACCGACAACACTGCCGGCACCGTACAGGAATATGGCCGGCGGGACCACCGCATCTCGCTGATCAAGGGCGGCCCCCTGCCCGCCGGCTGGCTCGGAAAAAACCATGGTTGCCATCGGCTGGCAGAACAGGCGAAGGGGGATTACCTCTTGTTTCTGGATGCCGATGTCGAAGTGGAAAACGGACTGATCATTAATGCGCTGGCGCACCTTCAGAAACACCGCCTGGCGCTGTTGTCGATCTTTCCCCGGCAGCGCATGGAGACCCCCGGTGAGCTGGCCGTGGTGCCGCTGATGAACTGGATCCTGGTCAGCATGCTGCCCCTTCCCCTGACCCGGCTTTCCTCCCGTCCCTCGCTTTCCGCAGCCAACGGACAGTTCATGCTTTTCGACGCAGACATCTACCGCAAGCACCTTTTTCATGAGCAGGTACGCGGCAAAAGAGTGGAAGACATCCTGATCTTCCGACAGATAAAAAGAATCGGATTAAGGGGGGAGACGCTGCTGAGCAACGGGCAGGTAAGCTGCCGGATGTACTCCGGATTCCGGGAAGCCATCCAGGGTTTTTCGAAAAATGTATTCGAGTTTTTCGGGGGCAGCGTCTTGCTCACCCTTGCCTTCATGGGCATCACGGTACTTGGTTTCATACCCGTCTGGCTATCCATGGGTCCGATTCCGGCCGCCCTCTACCTGCTCACCGGGATCCTGATCAGGCTTCTATCCAGCCTGCTCAGCAAGCAAGCCCTGGCAGCCAACCTCATTTTCGCCCCCGTCCAACAATTTTCGCTCGTGCTGGTTGTATTTACCGGGTTGTGGAACCGCATCCACCGTAAAACGACCTGGAAAGGCAGGAATGTAGACATGGCAAACCGTATCATACTTTTTCTTTTTTTCGTCGGATGGTTCTCCAGCC
>SLSG01000098.1 GCA_007130545.1 Bacteroidales bacterium
ATTCGCGAGCTTGCAATACAGAAAATGGAGGAGTATTACCGCCTGGCCTTCGAGCACCTCGATGGCATTGCTGTCGCGCCGGAACAAAAAGAAGGCGTGGCCACGCTGGCCAAAAACCTGCTCGATCGGAGGCACTAAAAAACCAGGACCTTAACATAAAACCAGGGCCGCCATCGGAATTGCTTCCGGGCGGCCCTTTAATTTTACGCCCTTCCGGCAATGCGCGCGCGGGGCCGGGGCAGGCAGGTCGTGCGCAGGGTGCCGGGCAGGCAGGTCGCGCGTGTGCGCAACCGGATCTTAGTTCAGGTGGGGCTTGACAACCTCCAGGACTTCCGGGAGGTCCATGCCCAGGTCCTTCAAATGCTCCAGGGTCGGGATGCCGTCTTTATTCCATCCGCGGCGCTGGTACACGGAATCAAGGAGTTGCTCGTAACGGCCTTCACGGTATTTCCGCAATGCGGCCATTTTTTCCACGGTGGATTTACCGGTCGGATCAAAGCCCACGTCTTCCTTGAGCTGCTTGTCATAGCGCTCTGCCCTTGACTCGTATTCCTCGACGGTCACGGGACCTGCAGCCCTGTAAGGCTGGGCGTCATGGATGCGTTTGCCGAATCCGCGGCGCAGGTTGAATACCCTTTGGAAGTTGTACACCCGTTCGCTCTGGCGGATCAGCTCCTCCTTGCTGAAGGGCTTGCCGGTAACAGCTTCATAAACAGCCACATAATTGGCGACATGTTTGGGGATCTTGTGCGGTTCTTCCTCCAGTGCATTTTCCGGGGGAACCACGTCGTTCCAGCAAAGCTTGCACAATCCGACCAGTCCGAACCAGGTGCGGAACATTGGGAAGTAGTGCAGGGCCTCGGCCTTGTCCTCAAAAGAGGGGATCTGGTTGTTCACCATGTCCATAAAAATCAGCCAGGCCTCATCATGCTGCGGACCTTTGTTGGTCATCGCATACCCACCCTGCTGTGCAAGGCTCTCCTTGGATACATACTGGGAATATTCCAGTCCCTTGTTCTCCATGCCGATATCGTTCAGGAACTTTGCATCGCCCCATCCCTTCTCAACAAACAACTCCTTCATCTTCCTTACACCGAGTCCGGCTACAAGTCCGAATCCCTTTCCAGCGGCCAGCTGGTGCATCAGTTCAAGCGCGGCATCCTTATTCCCGAACGTCAGTTCGAGTCCGCCAGTCCTCTCCTTATTCAAAATGCCGTTCTCATAGCATTCCATGATGAAGGCCACGACGGTTCCCCAGGTGATCGTACAAACACCGTAAGTATCGCAATAGAAGTTCTGCTCAATGATTGCTTCCGGGTCAAAAATGCCCAGGTTGGAACCCAGTCCGGCTCCGGTTTCATATTCGGGTCCGTCTACAATCACCTTCTGCCCTTTGTAGGGACCTGTCTGCAGCTCAAAGTCATCGACGCCCTTGGCACATGACATGGCACAGCCGATCCAGCATCCGTCGGGAACGTTCTGGGTGAAATACTTGTCGCGGAACACATCACTATGAATCTTCAGTCCGTCGTCATGACTCCCGAACTTAAAGTTATGGGTGGGGAGCAGGTCATAGTCGTTCATCACGTTCAGGATGTTGGCGGTGCCCTTTCTCCTCATCTGGCACTGGGCGTCATCCAGTTCGCGCATCTCCTTCTGGAAAGAACGTCCGGTTTCCTTAATGGTCTCCAGGTCTGCCACATTGTTCAGGTTGCCGGTCACCCCTTCGATCTTTGCCACGATGGCCCGGATTTTCTTGTCCCGCATAACGGTTCCGATGCCGCCGCGACCGGCTTGCTTCAGCCTGATCTTCTTGCGCTTCATGTCGTAGAAGGTGAAGTTGACCATCCCCAGCAGGGAGTGGTCTGCCGCCGCACCGGTAGAAACAATGCCGATGTTCCTTGCATCCTTTTCATCATCGGCGAACATTTCGGTCAGCTCTTCAGCCATTAGGTGGGTGTCCACACTCAGACCCGGATCCTCAAAGATTTCAATCCTTTGGTTCTTACCGTCGATCAGGATGACCACATCCTTTTCCGCTTTCCCCTGCAGTTCGAGGGCGTCGAAGCCGGAGAACTTCAGAAACGGTCCGAAAAAACCACCGACGTTTGAATCCATCACCGAATCGGTCTGGGGCGAAATGCTTACCAGGAGAGACTTTCCGGCACCTGAATACTGGGTGATCCCACCCACCGGTCCGGAAGAAATAATGATTTCATTTTCCGGATCGTTCCACTTGGTATCCGGTTTGGTTGCATCCCAAAGCAGCCGCAGTCCATATCCTTTCCCGCCGATAAACTTTTCCTTCATCACAGGGGGGACATCCTTTTCCTTTACGTCATTGGTCCCAACGTTGATATACAGGATCTTGTCTGTATATCCTTTATCCAGAGGCGTGAGGGTATAATTGACCTCCTTCAGGCGTTTACGCTGTTCTTTCATTTCCGCAATGTTCATATACTAAATCTCCTTTAAAAGTGTTTAATTTAAACCGGTTACAAAGCTAAAGAATTTTTTCTAACTGTTCATTTATTCACAACCACAGCGGGGAAATGCTTATTTTTGTGAACCATTGTACAATCAAGGCCTTGGGCAATTTTTCAAGGGTTTTCCTTGTAGCACCCAGAGGTAATTTATACTCATTATAATTTACAATTACAGGTTTAAAATTCCCGCTTGCCATGTTTCAGTCTCCCAACTTGCCATTAAAGATCAAACGTTCCTGGATTTTTGTCGGATTGCTCATTGCCGGCATTGTATTCATCCATTTGTTCTCCTTTTGGCGGGAAGCGGACGAGGAAGACCAGTTGTTCATTGATTCCTTCAAAAAGCAATACGGGATCTTTGCCCTGCCCATTCCTGACACCCTGAGTTTTGCGGGCGAACCGGTACCGATGCACCTGTGGGACATCAGGGAACGCTACGACCGGGAGTTGCTGGTGAATACCTACTGGCAATCCCAGACCATGCTGTTCTTCAAGCGGGCCAACCGATGGTTCCCGGTCATTGAACCCATACTCGAAAGACACGGATTGCCCAATGATTTCAAATATTTGGCTCTGATCGAAAGCGGACTGATGAACGTGGTCTCCCCGGCGGGTGCCACCGGGTTCTGGCAGATACTGGAAGGGACCGGCAGGGAACTCGGACTGGAGGTGAATGCCCATGTGGATGAGCGCTACCATGTGGAAAAGGCAACGGAAGCCGCGTGCAAATACCTGCTGAACGCCAGGGAAAGGTTCGGCTCCTGGACCCTGGCCGCTGCGGCTTACAACATCGGCAATGCCCGCCTGTCAAGGGTTATGAACACCCAGCGCGTCGGTGCATATTACGACCTGCACCTGAATGAGGAAACGTCCAGGTATATGTTCCGGCTGCTGGCCGTGAAAACCATCTTCTCAGACCCGGCAGCTTCCGGTTTCCATTTCCGTCCCAAGGACCTCTATGCACCCTTCAGTTACCACACCCTGGTAGTGGACACCACCATTCCAGACCTGGTGGCCTTCGCCCTGCAGCACAATACCACCTATAAGGAACTTCGCCTCCTGAACCCATGGCTGCGTGATTACGAACTCCCCAACCGCTCCCGGAAACGTTACGAGATCAAGATTCCGTTATCTGCACCCGAAGTAGAAGGCGATGCGTCGGATGCTGAGGAAGGCAGCGAGCCCTACAATGACGAGGGCAGCGAGCCCGGCAGCGAACCGGACAGTGATGCGGGCCGCATATAGGACAACGAGCCGGACACCCGGTAAAACCAGCCGTTAACAGGGCCAGCTGACCAGGTTCAGAGAATAATCCAGTATCCCATCGCAATATTCCAGCATCCCCATTATTAGGGGTTTTCGCCATTGAAGTACTTATTTAGACTAATTATTGATAATTTTGGGCATTCAAATCCCGCATAGAATGTCCATGATTCGCCTAACCCATCCCATCACAGGCCCTGACCATTCAGGCAGGTCCCGGACCTGTTCAGGTAGGCCCCTGACCCGTTCAGGCCCGACCTTCAGGCTTTCGGGCAGATCCCGGAACCTATCGGGCAGAACCCTGGCACTTACAGCCTTCGTCACCATCCTTTTTTCGGCAGCCCTGCTGACCTCCTGCTCCACCCCCACCGACCAGGTGAACGTCTATTCCGGCCGCCATTACCAGTCCGATGAAACATTATTCCGCCACTTCACCGAGCAGACCGGCATCCGGGTGAACCTGATCAAAGCCGATACCGACCA
>SLSG01000268.1 GCA_007130545.1 Bacteroidales bacterium
CACGTCGATCTGTGCCCAGGCATTCTTTACCTGGTTGCGGAGCCTGACAAGGCTGTTGTACATACTGACCAGCCAGATCACCAGGATGACCGCTACTACCAAAACAATAATAAGTCCCATAACAAATGATTTTTTCTCAAATGTAACAAATTACCCGGGCAGATGTTCCCCGGCCACAAAAAAAAATACAGGAAAATCGAAGAACATACACACGTTTTACACATTTTGTTGATAAATATATACTTTTTTTTCTTATACCCCCTTATTTTTTACTTACATTTGCATTATTATTATATTTTTATATCACTATCCCCCTTATTATTTAATGATTGTTTCATTATTTTACTCTTTTTGCTAAAAACAATTCCAAAAAAACTGAACCCCCAATATCCAATATCCAACATCCAACATCCAACACCCAATATCCAACATCCAATATCCAACACCCAACATCCAACAACCATGAATATTCGATTTGAAGCATTAAAAAGCGCCCTCAGCCACCGGGCAATCGACAGCGACCCCATTCCCCCCAAGGTTTCGGATTACTACGGCAGCATGGTGTTCACCCGCCAGAAGATGCGGGAATACCTGCCCGAGGAGCTGTACCTGCAGTTGAGCGAGGTAATGGACAAATCGGGACAGATTGACAAGAAGCTGGCCGACCAGGTGGCTTCCGCGATGAAGGCCTGGGCCTTGAGCAAGGGGGCCACCCATTACACGCATTGGTTCCTGCCGCTGAATGGGGCCACGGCCGAGAAGCACGATGCTTTTTTCACCCCGATAGAAGCGAATGCATCCATCGAGAAGTTCGATGGCTCGCAGCTCGTCCAGCAGGAACCCGATGCCAGCAGTCTGCCGAGTGGCGGACTGCGCAATACTTTTGAGGCCAGGGGCTATTCGGCATGGGACCCCTCCTCCCCTGCTTTCATAATGGACGGCACCTTGTGCATCCCCACCATATTCATCGCCTATACCGGAGAGGCACTGGATTTCAAGACTCCCCTGCTCAGGACCCTGTCATTGATCGATGAGGTGGCCGTGGAGGTGTGCCAGATGTTTGACCGCAGCGTCACCAAGGTTTTTCCGACCCTGGGCTGGGAGCAGGAATATTTTTTGGTGGACGAAGCCCTGTTTCATGCCCGCCCGGATCTGCTGCTGACCGGGCGAACGCTTTGCGGACATACCCCGGCCAAGGGGCAGCAACTGGAAGACCATTACTTCGGGGCCATTCCCGGACGGGTGGCGGCCTTTATGAAGGAATTTGAAACCGAGGCATGGAAGCTTGGCATCCCGGTAAAAACCCGGCATAACGAAGTGGCTCCCAATCAGTTTGAACTGGCGCCGGTCTATGAGGAGGTCAACATCGCCATTGACCACAACCAGCTCATCATGGTGCTGATGGACAAAGTGGCCCGGAAACACCGGTTCCGGGTGCTGTTCCATGAAAAACCATTCGAGGGGGTCAACGGAAGCGGCAAACACAACAACTGGTCCCTGGCTACCAATACCGGGAAAAACTTGCTGAGCCCGGGACACACCCCAAAGACCAATCTGCTGTTCCTGACTTTCTTTATCAACATCCTGCGGGCAGTCAGAGAGCATCCGGGTCTGCTGCGGGCCGCCATCGCCTCCGCCGGAAATGACCACCGGCTGGGTGCCAACGAAGCGCCCCCGGCCATCATCTCGGTATTCATCGGCAAACAACTGACCGGGGTACTGGATGAACTGGAGAAAAAAGTAAAGGACCGGAAGATGACCCCGGATGAAAAGACAGAACTCAAGCTGAACATCGGCAAGATCCCGCGCATCATCCTCGACAACACCGACCGCAACCGTACCTCCCCGCTGGCCTTTACCGGGAACAAATTCGAGTTCCGGGCAGTCGGATCGGCCGCCAATTGCGGTCCGGCCATGATCGTGCTGAACACCATTCTGGCAGACCAGCTGAAAGCCTTCAAGGAGATGGTGGATAAGCTGATGGGAAAAGGGGTGGACAAGGACGAGGCCATATTCCGGGTGCTGAGACAGCTGGCCAGGGAAAGCCGTCCCATTCTGTTCGAAGGCAACGGGTACAGCCAGGAATGGGTGAAGGAGGCCGAAAGACGCGGACTTCCCAATCATGCGAACACCCCGGAGGCCCTTTCCCACTATCTTACCGACAAGACATTGGGGCTGTTCTCAAGAAACAATATTTTCAGTCCGAAGGAACTCCACGCCCGCTACGAGATCCGCCTGGAGAACTATACAAAGGTGCTGCAGATAGAATCCAGGGTGCTGGGCGACCTGGCCGGAAACCATATCCTGCCGGTGGCCATCAGGTACCAGAATCTGTTGCTGGAGAATATACGCGGACTGAAACAGGTGCTGACAGAAGAGCAATACAAGACACATGCGGAACTGCAGCTACATACCATCATCAAGATATCAGAGCACATTTCCGAAATTAAGTCCAATGTGATGAAGATGATCGGGGAGAGGAAAGTAGCCAACGCCCTGGAGGACAGTGCGCAAAAGGCGCTTGCCTACTGCCATGAGATCAAACCCCTGCTGGAAGAGATCCGCTACCATATCGACAAACTGGAGATACTGGTCGAGGACCAGATGTGGCCATTGCCGAAGTACCGGGAAATGCTGTTCATCAAATAGGGTAAGTTGTAAACATATCCCGGGTGCTTTTGTTTTTCTGACACAATATTCTTTGTATGCAAGCCATCATCCTCGAAAAAGCCAGGGGTCCGCTGTTGCAAGCGGAAATGGACAAGCCCCAACCGGGTGTCGGACAGGTACTTGTGAAGCTGCATGCCGCGGCGCTAAACCACCGGGACCTCTGGATCCGGAATGGGACCTATCCGACCACGCGTTATCCATGTGTGCTGGGCTCTGACGGAGCCGGGACCGTGGAGGGAATCGGACCGCAAGTGGATCCCGCATGGACCGGAAAACCGGTGATCATCAACCCTTCTCTTTACTGGGGAGAGGACCGCAGCGGACAGGGAAAGCAGTTCCAGATCCTGGGGGTTCCCACACAGGGGACATTTGCAGAAAACATTTGTGTACCGGCAGCCAATGTCTATCCCATTCCGGAAGGCTATAATTACGGGCAGGCGGCGGCATTGCCGCTTGGCGGACTCACGGCCTACCGGGCGCTGTTCTACCGGGGTGGCCTGAGGCCTTTCGAAAACCTGCTGATCACCGGAATCGGCGGCGGAGTGGCGGGCTTCCTGCTGACCTTCGGGGTAAAGGCCAGGGCCAGGGTGTATGTGACCAGCTCTTCTGACGGCAAGCTACAGCGGGCCCTGGAGCTTGGGGCCGAAAAGGGGGTCAACTATACATCAAAAGATTGGGAGAACCAGTTGCTCGACCTGCAGCCCGACGGCTTCGACCTGGTGGTGGACAGTGCCGGCGGACCGAACTTCACGGCCCTGCTCAGGCTGCTGCGGCCGGGCGGCAGAATCGTTACCTTCGGTGCCACGGCAGGCCCCATCCCGGAGACCAGTCCCCGGCAGGTGTTCTACAAGCAGGCAAGCATATTGGGCAGCACCATGGGTTCGCCCGCAGATTTTGAAAGCATGCTGGATTTCGTTACGGAGCACAGCGTGCGCCCCCTGATCGACAAAGTGTTTAAACTGGACCAAACCGATGCGGCCTTCCGCCATCTGGAGGAGCAGCAGCGCTTTGGCAAGGTGGTGCTGAGCATCGGTGACGGAGCGGAACAACGGCCGGATAGGATTTCCGACAAAGAATAGCCCATCCGACAACGAAGAAAACAACGAAGAAAACGAATAAAAGAACCAAAAATAACATCCAAAAAATCCAAGACCAATGAAAAAGATCGCACTTGTCACCGGAGGCAGCTCGGGAATCGGGCTGGCCATTGCAAAGAAACTGATAGAGGATGGAAATTACCAGGTCATCTCGGTAAGCCGGAACAAGGAAAAGATCGGGCGCGCACTGCAGGAATTTCCTGAGCTGGACGGCAAACTGACGTTCATGCAGGGGGATGTATCCTCACCGGAGAGCTGTGCCGGGATCGCCGCGCAACTCGAAAAGGAACACGGGCTTCTGCACGCACTGGTGAACAATGCCGGGATCGTCGCCTGGGGCGGGATGGAGGCCATTTCCAATGAGCAGTGGAAGCAAATCCTGGACATCAACCTGAGCGGACCCTTTTACCTGGTCAAAGCCCTGTTGCCTTTGCTTAAAAAGGCCGGGGGAG
>SLSG01000190.1 GCA_007130545.1 Bacteroidales bacterium
AACCCAGGGCATAAATGGTTGCCATCGGGTTGAGTGAGATAGGATAACGCAATTCAAGGGTGTACTTATTGTATACATTGGCACCTTCGTACTGGTTATCAGGTCCCACCGGGGTAAGGGAATAGTTGCCGTAACCCCTGAGTGCAATGATCTCCCTGCCGTCGATCTCCCATCCGGACAGTCCGTCCCCGCCCAGATAGAAGCGTTCAAACGGCGGATGCCCGATATCAGAGTTGTAAAAGCCCAAAAAGCCCATCCTCGTCCTGGTAGACAATATCAAATCTCCTGCCAAAGCAGTGTACCATGTGGTATTAAATTTCCACTTATGGTATTCCAGCCACCTGAACTTCTCCTGTATCGTGGCCTGGGAGTAATCCGTGTCTGAGAACATGGAGTATGGCGGCGTAAGTTGAAGGGAAAGGGAAACCTCCGACCCGCTTCTCGGGAACAGGGGGGCATCCACAGAGTTCCTTCCATACACCACATTGTAACTCAGGTTGTTCGATTGTCCATTGTCAAAGGCAAAACGGATGGGGCTGTTTAAAATGTCATAATGCTGATAGGAGATGAATTGCTGCAGGTAGAACCAGTCATCCGGCACCTGCAACCTTCTGGCCAGTCCGATGGAACTCCCGAAAATGGAGTAATATCCGTAATTCGGGTGGCTGCGGGCCAGGTTCTGGCGGTGGGTGGTCTGGTAAAGCGAGACGCTCAGGTTGTTCGGCCGCTTGCCGCCCAGCCAGGGTTCAGAGAAAGACATGCTGTAGGAGATGTATCCACGTCCGTAAGTCTGCGCGCGAAGGGAAAGCCGCTGTCCGTCTCCGGTGGGCAGTGGCCGCCAGGCCTCCCGGTTGAATAGGTTGCGGGTACTGAAATTGTTGAAGGTCAGTCCGACGGTCCCGATAATGCGGTTTGCCCCCCAACCCCCGGAAAGCTCAATCTGGTCGGAGGAGGTCTCTTCCACCACGTACTCGATGTCGACTGTGCCATCAGCCGGGTTGGGCCGGGGCACGATGTCGACCTTTTCCTGGTCAAAGTATCCCAGCTGAATGATCTCACGCTGGCTTCGGATGATGTCCCTGCGACTGAACAGCTGGCCCGGCCGGGTATGGATCTCACGCATGATCACATGGTCGTTGGTGCGGGTGTTGCCCCTGATGGTCACCCGGTTGATCCTGGCCTGCTTGCCCTCAAAGATCCGGATCTCCATGTCGATGGAGTCATTGTCCACCCTGACCTCGACCGGGTCCAGGTTAAAGAACAGGTAGCCATCATCCAGGTACAGCGAGCTGACATCTATGCCGTCGATGTTCATGAACAGGTTGGTCTCCAGTTTTTTCTGGTTGTAGAGGTCTCCCGGCTTCATGCCCAGTACTTCGGTCAGAATTTCGGATGGATAGACCGTATTCCCTACCCAGTTAATGCTGCGGAAGTAGTAGGTGGGTCCTTCGTCCACGTAAATGTCAATGGCAATGCGGTCGTCATCGGTAAAGTAGATTGAATCCCTTACGATCACGGCATCCCTTTTCCCCAACTCGTTGTAGCGCTCAATCACCATACGCTTGTCTTCCTCAAATTCATCCTGCACCAGTTTGGAGGAAGAAAACAAAAAGCGAAGGCTGCGCTCCCTGGTGTTCTTCATCAGCCGCTTAAACTGCCTGTCATTGATCACCTCATTTCCGTAGACATTGACATCACTGATTCGTGTTCGGTTCCCACGGTCGATGTCAAACTCCAGGGAAATACTGTTCACCCGTGTGGTATCCACCACCTGCCTGACATTTACCTGCGGCCTGAGAAAGCCCTTTTCAATATAATAATCTTCTATCGCACTTTCTGCCCGGTAGAGCAGGTTTTCCGTCACCACATCCCCGCGTACCAGATTCAACGCATCCCTGAGCTTGTCCCGGTCTGAGCGCCGCACGCCATAAAATTCAAACTGGGAAAGCCTGGGCCTTTCAACGATCTCAATATCCAGGAAAATCATCCCTGCCTGGATGGAGGTTGCAGAGATTGCCACGTGCTGGAACAGGCCCTGTCTCCAAAGGTTGCTGATGGCATCGGATATTCTTTCACCAGGCACCAGTATGGTTTCGCCCACTGACAGTCCGGATACCATGATGATGACGTTGTCGTCGTTGGATTCGGCTCCTGTAACGGAGATTCCACCGATCACATACTCCGTCGGGTTGAGGTGGTCGATGCGGATCTGTTCCCCGGTTAGAAATTCCTGGGCCATGCCCGGGTACAGAATAAAAAAGCTTAGGGAAATAAAAAAGAAAAAGTTCTTGAACATATTTTGGTTTCCTGATTTAAGGCAATTGCTCCCCGACCTTTCCAAAGCGCCTTTCCCGGCGCTGGAAATCGATAATTGCCTGGAAAAAATGTTTTCTTCTGAAATCTGGCCAGAAGACCGGGGTGAAATACAGTTCGCTGTAAGCGATCTGCCAAAGCAGGAAATTGCTTACCCGTAATTCTCCACTGGTCCGGATCAATAGGTCCGGTTCCGGAAGGTGACTGGTTTGTAAATGTTTTGCAAAGAATTCCTGATCAATGTCTTCGGGATTAATTTCATTATTACTGACCTTTTCTGCCAGCAGTCTGGCCGTATGGGCAATCTCCCATCGTGAACTGTAACTCAGGGCAACGCAAACGGTAAGTTTGGAATTGCCGGCAGTCAGGTCCATGGCCTCTTGTAGCTGTTTGCGGCAGGCTTTGGGAAGTTCGTCCAGGTTTCCAATCGCCATAAGTCGCACGCCATTTTCATTTAATTCGGGGGTTTCTTCCCGGATGGCATTCACAAGGAGCTCCATCAGGGTGCTGACTTCCCTGGGCGGACGGCACCAGTTCTCTGTCGAGAATGCAAAAAAAGTCAGGTAGGGAATACCGATCTCTGCAGCAGCCTTGACTGTCTGGCGAACCGCTTCCACGCCATTCTCGTGGCCGAAAACGCGTTCCTTGCCGCGTTGTTTGGCCCAGCGCCCGTTACCATCCATGATCAGGGCCACGTGACGGGGAATCCTACCCTTGTCAATCCGCTCCGCTAAATCCATTCTCTCAATTAATTATGCCACACGAAAAGTGGCACAAATTTCCTAAAATATTTCGAGGAATAAAAATCAAACCCAATAGTTTAATAAATTTTAGTCTATATAGGGGCAAACTGCAGGACTTTCATCGGCAAACCTGAAGGTAAGCACAAAGCCGGCCAATGAATACCAGTCGTTGTTTTTGGGGTTGCCCCGGAGATGGATGTCGTCCAGATAATCGGTGCCTGTCCGGCGCATCCCCCATTCGATCCCCGAAGAAAGACGCCTGGTGATATTGAACTTCAGTCCGATTCCAAACATCAGCTGCCAGGAGGCCGTGGAATAGTCCACCCCTTCGCGTTGCAGCTCAGGCAGGTCAATCCTCCGTCCGTCTGCTTGAATCTCTCTCGGATAGAACAGGAAGCCACCTGCACCGAAATACAGGAAGGGCGTCAGGGGGGTGGCGGGGTTCCCCGTTTGGTAAGGAAGGTAGTTGACCTCGATCTGGGTGGAGAATTCTGCCAGAAACGATTCGAAATTAAGGTCCCGGTCCGGCTGGTATTGGGTGATGGCGTCATTGCCTTCAATTTCCGCATAAAAAACATTCCCGCGCAGAGAAATGTGGGAATTGAGGTTGTACCGGTAGAGTCCGCCCATGGCCACACGGGGGAGGGCAAAGGGCCTGGAAGGGTTCAGGTCTCCCATATAATAAGACCCCCCGAAAAAAACCCCGAACTCATTCTTCTGGGCATGGGCAGCCACAGTGGTTACAAAGACCAGCAGAACGGCCGACGCCAGTGTGAACAGGCCAGGGCGCATCGGCCCGGCGAAGGAATATATGTTTTGTCGGATAGACATGAATTCGCTTGGTTGTTTTTACTTATTGCCCTAGGATAACGCCTTTCGGGCTGTTTTTATTTCTTTGAAAAGCAGCCCCAAAATTAATTTCTTTTATCCAATCCCCAGGCCAGTTTGTTCCGGATCGTTTTGAAAAAGTCTCTTTGCCCGATGCATATCAGGTTTATGTGAAAATCCGCACGCTCTATGATCAGCTCTACGGAGGTGGAAAGTGCCCTGGACCTTGAGTCCAGCAGCACCAGGTAGTCCTGCGACCTGCCTGAGATCTTCAGCTTGACGGTGCTGTGGTCAGGAATCACGATGGGCCTGACGGTCAGGTTGTGTGTGGCAATGGGGGTGACCACGAAGTCTTTGGCCTCCGGGGAGATAATGGGTCCGCCGCAACTCAGGGAATACCCGGTTGAGCCCGTGGGTGTGGCCACAATTAGTCCGTCTGCCCAGTAGGTATTTAAAAATTTGTCATCGACGTAGGCACTGATGGTAATCATGCTGGAATTGTCCCGTTTCAGCACAGTCAGCTCATTCAGCGCATAATTGACATTCCCGAACAGGCCTTCCGGTGCCGACAGGGAGATCAATGAACGTGGATCCAGTATATAGTTTCCTTCGATGAGTGCATTGGCAGCCTGCCGGACCTCTTCAGTGGATACGGCTGAGAGGAAGCCCAGCCGTCCGGTATTGATCCCTAAAACAGGGATGCCGGAATCCTGCAACAAGGTAATGGTGTCCAGCAGGGTCCCGTCCCCGCCCAGGCTGATCATGAAACGGGTGTCGGTGCGAATCTCTTCTGCAGTGGAGAATGTTTTTACCTCCCGCGAAAAATGCGTCCGTCCCTCCAGGCACCTGAAAAAAGGTTCATAAACAAGGAACCGCTCCACGCGGGACTCCAGCACCTTGATCATTTCCTGAAAGTCGGCCAGGAACTCCTGGGTGATCTCGCGGCCGAAGAGGGCAACTTGCATGGTTTTTTTTTCGAATGTAACAAACTTTTATGAATTAAGTCTTGCCGGCCCTAATTATCAGAGCAGATCAAGCCTCCTGGAATCCAGTTTCAGGAAGGTGAACAGCATGAAGGTGAATCCCCAGAGGGATGACCCCCCGTAAGAAAAGAACGGCAGCGGAATGCCGATTACCGGCACCAGTCCGATTGTCATCCCGATATTGATGGCAAAGTGGAAAAACATGAAGGATACGACGCAATAACCGAATACCCGGCTGAAAGTGGATCTTTGCCGTTCAGCCATGTTGACCAGCCGGATCAGCAACCACAGGAACAATCCGACGAGGACAAAACTGCCGGCAAACCCCCATTCTTCCCCTATCGTGCAAAAAATAAAATCTGTTCCCTGTTCCGGTACAAAGTTGTACTTGGTCTGCGTCCCCTGCAAATACCCTTTCCCCCAAAAACCGCCGGATCCGATGGCGATCTTGGATTGGTGCAGGTTGTAGCCGGCCCCTCTCAGGTCAACCTCTTCGTCGATCAGCACCTCGATCCGGAGTTTCTGGTGGGGCTGCAACAGGTTTTCGAAGGCATAGTCGACCGTATACACGTAGACGGACAAGATGATGAACAAGCCGAACAGTTGAAGCAGTTCATGCCGTTTTTTCCGGATTACAAAAGCGGCGACCAGGGTGATGCCGGCCAGGATTCCGATGATGATGAATTCATTTATTACCAATGTAAGAATGAACAGGAAAATCGCGGTTGCTGCGACGATCAGCAGGCTGGTCCCCACATAACCGGAGCGATACAGGGCAAACAGCAGGGAACCGAA
Organism: Bacteroidales bacterium; assembly: GCA_007130545.1. Lineage (GTDB taxonomy): Bacteria > Bacteroidota > Bacteroidia > Bacteroidales > UBA7960 > SLSG01. Next base: position 5,663 of record SLSG01000190.1, read on the forward strand.
CACCAGTGCGGTGCCCATGTCATTTTGCAGTATAATCAGTACGGCCGGAAGTCCGATTATGGCAAATGCCTTCAGCCGCAAACCCCAGCCCGGGGTCCTGGTTTTGGCATCTCCTATGAATTTTGCCAGGGCCAGGGCGGTGGCGTATTTTGCAAATTCGGCCGGCTGAATGGCAAAGCCCCCGATCCGGAACCAGGATTTGGAGGCATTGATCTCAGTGCCGAAAAACAGGACCCCCACCAGGATGACAGCCAGCAGTCCGTATATCAGATAGGAAAAAGTGGGGTAGAACTTCACATCGATCATCAGCACCGTGGCCCCCAGGATAAAAGCCGTAATGATCCATAGCAGCTGTTTGCCGTAACTCTGGCTGATGTCGAAAATGCTCCGGTTGCTTTCGGTAATCTCAGCAGCAAAAATGTTGAACCAGCCCATAAGCACCATCACCAGGTAGAGCACCACCACGGTTTTGTCAATGTCCTTAAAGAGGTCCAGCTGCCTTTTCATTGCATTATCTGTTTAAAAAATTTGCTTCGAGGATTCGTTGTTCGAACCAATGCCGTTCGATGCTCCCGTTGAGGTACTTTTCGACCATCAGGCTGGCGATGGGTGCGGCCCAGGTGGACCCGTAGCCGGCATTTTCCACGATGACCGAGATGGCAATCTTCGGGTCATGCGCCGGTGCAAAGGCCACAAATACAGAGTGGTTCTCGCCATGCGGGTTTTGCACGGTCCCGGTTTTTCCTGCCATCTCAATGCCCGGAATCCTTGAAAATGCGCCGGTTCCTTCCCGGACCACCAGGTGCATGGCTTCGGCCATGGCCTCAAAATGCCGCGGGTCCACCGTGGTCTGGTTCCTTTGACTTTCCACTCCGGCCAAAGTGTCATTCTGGTTGCGGATGGCCTTCACCATATGCGGGGTATGGTAGTGGCCCCGGTTTGCAACGGTGGCCGCTAAATTGGCAAGCTGCATGGGGGTGGTGCCCAGTTCCCCCTGGCCGATGGCCAGGGAAATGATCGTCAGGGACCGCCACCCCCGGCTGCCGTATACCCGGTCATAATAATCGGGCGATACGACCAGGCCGCTTAGCTCAAAAGGCAGGTCACTGCCAAACACCTGGCCCAGGCCGAAGCTCCTGACATGGTTCCTCCAGTTTGACAGCCCCTGCTGTATGCTGCCAAAACCCGGCTTGTCTATGGTGTTGCGGAATGTGATACAGGAATAAGTGTTGCAACTGTACTGAATGCTCCTCAGCATATCGACCGGTCCGGGATGGCTGCGGCACCTGACCGAGATGCCACCGCTGAAGTAGGCCCCGGGGCAAGAATACGTGGTGTTGAGGTTGATCACCCCCTCCTGCAGGGCGATGAGGGTGTTCACGATCTTGAAGACAGATCCCGGCGGGTACTGGGCCATCAGGGCCCTGTTAAACAAAGGCTTGGTGGGGGTGTTTTGAAGCTCCCTGTAGTTTTCACCCCTTACCCTTCCGACCAGCAGGTTGGGGTCGTAGGAGGGAGCGGTCACCAGGGCAAGGATCTCCCCGCTGGCAGGCTCTATGGCCACAATGCTACCCCTTTTGTTTTGCATGAGCTGCTCACCATAAATCTGCAAGGCATGGTCCAGTGTCAGGAAAAGGTCATCACCCGGCACGGAAAGGGTGTCGTACCGTCCCTGCATGTAGGGCCCGGCATCCCGGTTCAGTACGTCCACCATCCGGATGCGCATCCCCTTTTGTCCCCTGAGCACCTCCTCGTACGAGCGTTCCAGTCCGCTGATCCCAATATAATCCCCCGAACGGTAGTAAGGATCATTGGCAACCACTTCAGGTCCGACTTCCCCCACATACCCCAGGGTGTGGGCAGCAATGGGCTGGGGGTAGCTTCTGAGTGTGCGTGGCTGCACAAAGAATCCCTGAAACCGGAAAAGCTTTTCCTGGAAACCGGCATAAGTGTCTTTGGAAATCTGCCGTTCGAAAAGGGAGGCGCGGAATGGGGAATGCCTGCGCGCGCGCTGCAGCCGGGTTTCAAAAATATCCCTGTCGATCCCCAGCAGCATGCAGAATTCGGTGGTGTCTATGTCGCGGACCTGGTGGGGGATGACCATCAGGTCGTAATGGGCTTCGTTGTAAACCAGCAACTCCCCGTTCCGGTCATATACCAGTCCCCTTGCCGGATAATCGGTGATGTACCGCAATACATTGTTGCTCGCCGAAAGCTTGTAGGTGTGATCCATCATCTGCAGATGGAACAGGCGCAGAAGAAACAACAGACCCGTCAGCAGGATGATGCCGATGATCACATTCTTTCTTTTGACGTAATAATTGGTGTTTGCAGGAGACAACATTCGGCGGGCTATATTTTGGTGCCGTAAGCATTTTCTTCCGACAAAATTACGCTTTATCAGCAAAATTAATAACTTAGCCGCCTGTGATTTTTTTGAATGTAATTTCTAATCCTTTTTAATAGAATAGCATATGGGTAAAATTGTGGTTCTGGGAGCGGGAATGGTAGGTAAAGCCATCGCTATTGATCTTGCCAAACGACACGAAGTGACCGCTGCCGACATTGATCAGGAATCCCTGAACTTTCTTTCTGAAAAATACGGGATCAATACAGTGGGGGTGAACCTCATGGAGGAGGACCGTATCAGTGAACTGGTCAGGGACTTTGATCTGGTGGTTTCTGCGGTTCCCGGGTTCATGGGGTATGACACACTGAGAACAGTCATTTCTGCCGGCAGAAACATTGTGGACATATCCTTCATGCCGGAGGACTATATGGACCTGAACGCACTGGCGGCCAAAAGCGGGGTGACCGCGATTACCGACTGCGGTGTGGCTCCCGGTATGCCAAACCTGATCATTGGGAACTATAATGAAATAATGGAGATCAGCCACTTTGAATATGTGGTGGGGGGCTTGCCGAAGGTGAAGGTTTATCCGTTTTACTACAAGGCCCCATTCTCCCCGGTCGACGTGATCGAGGAATATACCCGTCCGGCCAGGTATGTGGAGAAGGGCAAGCAAATGATGAAGCCTGCCATGAGTGAGCCCGAACTTGTGTTCTTTGCGCAGGTAGGTACCCTGGAAGCCTTTTATACCGACGGCCTGAGGTCCCTGCTTTCCAATATGGCACACATCCCCAACATGAAGGAGAAAACCCTCCGGTATCCAGGTCACATTCAGCTGGTGCAGGCGCTGAAGACTGCCGGTTTTTTTGAAAAGGAACCCATCACGATCCACAACACCCCGGTCAGACCGATAGACTTCACCAGCAGTGTGTTGATCAGGGACTGGAAACTGGGACCGGAAGAGCCGGAATTCACCGTGATGCGCATTGAGCTGAATGGCCGGCAGGACGGGGTGGGAAAATCCATTGTCTATGAGCTGTATGACGAATACGACCATAAGGAGAACCTGTCATCCATGGCACGGACCACCGGCTTCACCGCCACTGCCAATGCGGAGCTGGTGCTTGGGGGAAAATTCTCCGGGAAAGGAGTCTTCCCGCTGGAACTGGTGGGAATGGACCCGGATTGTTTCCGGTTCGTGATGAATTACCTGGCTGAACGGAACATCCATTACCGCAAAACAGAGGTCCTCTCTGATTAAGTATTCGCATCGAAATGAAGAAATCCTTTTCCCCGCTCAGTAATTACAAGGCCACCAGGGCTGCCATCGGGTATGTGGCCAGGAAAAATGCCACCCAGTCTGACTATGACAGAATCGGTTTTATGTCCGGTCTCGAGGTACACCAGCAGCTGGACACCCGTGAGAAACTTTTCTGCCGTTGCCCCGGCGGTATTTATCAGCAAGACGATGATTACGATGCGGAAGTGATCAGGCATATGCGTCCGACCCTGAGTGAGCTTGGGGAATACGACGGAACCGCCCTGATGGAGTTCAAGACCCGCAAGGAGATCATCTACCGCATCAAGAACCCGACTACCTGTACCTATGAAGTGGACGACACCCCGCCTTTCCCTGTGAACAGGGAGGCTGTCGACATTGCCATACAGATCTCCCTGTTGAAGAAACTCAACATTGTCGGCGAGGTGCACATTACCCGCAAGCAATACCTGGACGGCAGCATCCCCACGGGATTTCAGCGGACGGCCATCATCGGTGTGGAGGGGGAGATTGAGCTCAGAAACAAGAAGGTCCGCCTGATCCAACTGAGCCTTGAAGAGGATTCCTGCCGGGAGGTTTCAGACATTGGCCATACCCGGATTTACAAGACCGATCGCCTGGGCATGCCATTGATTGAAACGGTTACTTACCCGGATATGGTGAACCCGGACGAGGTGGCAGAGGCCTGCCAGGTGATCCGTTTCCTTAACCGCAGCAGCGGCAGGGTGCGCACCGGTATTGGTGCTGCGCGACAGGATGTGAATGTCAGCTGCAGGGGGGGGACACGGGTGGAGATCAAAGGGGTCAGCCGCATACGATGGATCCCTGAACTTACCCATAACGAAGCTTTCCGGCAGTATGCCCTGCTGCACATCCGGGAATTGCTTCACGACAGGATAAAAAACGCGGATGCCTGGGCTCCGGTCCATAAAAAGCTGGACCCCGCGGAGTTCCCCTTCCGCTCCAGGCTGCTCAGGGGTTTGCGTGATGAGGCAATGCATTTGTATGGCATGGTGCTTCCGGGCTTCCAGGGGCTGCTATCCCACTTTACCCAGCCCGGAAAGATCTTCGCCGACGAGATCAGCGACCGCCTCAAGGTGATCGCTTGCATTGAAAAACCGAACATGACCCATTCTGAAGCACTGAAATCCACGGAGCCCGGCGAGGTCTTCCAGGCGCTCAGAAAGAAGCTTGGCGCAAAATCTGCCGATGCGGTGTTGTTGTTCTGGGGACCGGCGGAGGACATTCCGACCGGGCTGGAAACGATTGAAGAGCGTTGCCGGATGGCTTTTCAGGGCGTACCGAATGAGACGCGTAAGTCGTACGTGGACGGCACCACGATCTTTGAGCGGGTGCTGCCCGGGGCGGACAGGATGTACCCGGATACCGACTCAGCACCCATTCCGCTGAAGGATGAAGACATAGAGCGACTGGGCAAAAACCTTCCGCATACCGCGATCCAGGCCTACCTGATGATGAAAAAGTGGGGAATACCCGAAGACACTTACACCTACATTTTAAAAAAGAACCTGTTCCCCCTGGTACAGGAGATCATTGAGGTCCTGGAGGAGGACCCGGTATTTGTGGGTACCCTTTTTGGCCACCGCATGAAGCATGTGGAGGGACAGCTGGAACCGGTTGCCGGGTTTAAGTACCGGCAGGTATTCCGGCTTTTAAGAAAGCTTCGCGACAGGGGATATGACCGGGAATTGATCAAGCCCATGCTGCCGGTATTGTACGAGCATCCGAAGATGGATTTTGATTCGATACTGACCAGTATCGGGTTCAGGGAAATGCCGGAAGAGGAAGTGCTCTCCAACCTCGCATTCCTGAGGGAGAAATACCGGTCCATACGGCATTCACCCGGTGAGGAAGCCGAGACCAACTGGTTGATGGGACAGCTAAGGTCCCTGGCACTTGGAAATATGGAGTTAAAAACCCTGAGGGATCGCCTGTAATATACCGGGCCAGGTCTGAACACAGAAAACTAAAATTGAAAATGGGCGAAGATTTTTTTCAGGGATACAAGGGCAGGGCCCTCGAGGTGTTGAAAAAATTCAATGTAAGGGTCTGGGGACAGGCGAGCATTGAAACCAGCCGGGGGAATTTTGCAGGAACCGTGTTGCCAAGGGCCGAAAATGATGATGACCGGCATATCGTGCTGAAGATCCCTACCGGCTACAATGTGGGGATCGATGTGGACAACATCCTGGAGATGAAAGAGACCGGGTACAAAAAGGCCAACTACAAGATCCCGGAGAAGGAGTTCCCGTTTACCGAGGGACTCCCCAGGGTGAAGCTGATCGGAACCGGCGGAACCATTGCTTCCCGCCTGGACTATCGCACCGGGGCGGTCATCCCGGCATTCTCGCCGGGTGAGCTATACGGTGCCGTTCCGGAACTGGCCGACATCTGTAACCTGACCACAGAAAAGGTCTTTGCCGTTTTCAGCGAGAATATGGGGCCGGACCAGTATAAAAAACTGGCAGTGGCCATCGGCAAGGAGATTGAAAACGGAATAGACGGTATCGTGATCGGGCATGGAACAGACACCCTGCATCATACCGCCGCTGCCCTGACCTATATGGTGCAGAACCCGCCGGTCCCTATTGTGCTGGTAGGCTCCCAGCGCTCCTCTGACAGGCCTTCGTCGGATGCCGCACTGAACCTGATGCATGCATGCTACACCGCAGGCCATTCAGACATTGCCGAAGTGATGGTTTGCATGTTCGGACCCACTTCAGACGAATATGCCCTGCTGCACCGGGGAACCCGTGTCCGCAAAATGCATTCGTCCTACCGCAGCACCTTCAGGACCATAGGCGACACCCCGCTGGCCATGGTGACGCGCAAGGGGGTCCGGCCGATAAAAACGGACTGTAACCCCCGGCGAAAGGACAAAAAAGCCACCATCGTCCCCTGTTTTGAGGAGAAAGTGGCCATGGTGTATTACTATCCGAATATGCAACCGGATATGATTGACTCCCTGGTAGACAATGGCTACAAAGGAATTATCATCGCGGGTACCGGACTCGGACATGTGAACATTCCGTTGTATCCATCCCTGAAAAGGGCAAGGGACAAGGGCGTTGCGGTTTATATGACGGTGCAGACGCTTTGGGGCTATGTGCAGATGTTTGTTTACGAAACGGGCCGGGAGATGATGGCCCTGGGGGTGATTCCGGCAGAAAACATGCTGCCCGAAGTAGCCTATATCAAACTTGGATGGGCCCTGGGCCAGACCAGTGACCTGGAAGAGGTTAAGCGCATTATGCTGGCACCCATCAACAGCGACATCACCCGCCGTGAGCCCTATAATGGCTACCTGGTTTACCAGGGAGGTGTTCCGGAAGTGGAAGAGTTTATCCGGAAATTCCGGAAATAAAAAGCCTGCAGGCAGGCTCAGGTACGTTATCCGAACACACGCAAACCACAATACCATATTCCCATGACAAAAGTAAAAGCCCTGGGTAAGGTGCGCGACCGGGCGTGCAATGCCTGGAAAGTGCTTAAGGGAAGCTTTACCCCCGGCCGGACGGCGGTGCTGGGCGCCGCCACCGGCATCTTCACAATCTTCCTTCTGATGGCCCTCTGGCCCACGATCGCATTCATCAGGTATATCGGCTGGATCCCTTCCCTCGTATTCGCCGTGGCCGTGATATTGGCCGCTTTGTTGGGCGCCTTGCTGGCAGACTTGGCAATCCGGTGGATTAACAAGATCAGACCCGTTCTCCGCATCGCACTGCTGGCAGGTCTTCCGGTGGCTCTGGCATTCTATTCGGTCAGCCAGGCGGGGGGACTGCTGGTATATGCATTTGCCATCCTGATAGCCGGACTGGCCGGGGGGGCGCTGCTGCTGCTGTGGAAAAATGGACGGGCCGGTTTCACACGAAAAGACAAGCTGCTTATTTTCGTAAGCCTGGTTGTGGGCCTTGCCGGACTGGCAGCAGGTATCATCTGGATGCTGCATCCCGGCAAAATGACGGACCCCCCGGTGAATGCGGCCATGCAGGTGGAAGGGCTCCCGCCGGTGATTGGCATGCCAGATCCTTCCGCCCCGGGACCCTACCAGGTGGGCTACCTTACCTATGGGAGCGGCCGCGACAAGTTGAGGGAGGAATACCGGGAAGGGGTGGCTTTCACAACTGGAACCGTTGACGGATCCAGGTTTCTGACAGACTGGACCGGGCTAAGGGGGAAAATGCGCACCGGCCTTTTCGGATTCGGACCCGACTCCCTGCCCATGAATGCCCGCGTTTGGTACCCGATTGGAGAGGGTCCGTTCCCCCTGGTACTGATCGTGCATGGCAACCACATTGCCCTGGACTGGTCGGATCCCGGTTATGAATACCTCGGGACCCTGCTGGCCGGCAGGGGCCTTGTCCTGGTGTCGGTCGACCAGAACTTTCTCAACGGCAGCCATACCAACCTGATGAAAGGTTTTCAAAACGAGAACGACGCCAGGGGTTGGCTGATGCTGAAACACCTGGAACTGTGGAAGCAATGGATGGAAACGGACGGGCACCCGCTTCATGGCATAGCAGACATGGACAGGATCGCCCTGATCGGGCATAGCCGGGGAGGGGAGGCGGTGGCTCATGCGGCCTTCTTTAACCATCTGCCCTTTTATCCGGACAATGCGCTGGAGGAATTTGATTTCGGTTTCATGATACGGTCGGTAGTTGCCATCGCCCCGGTTGACGGTCAATACCAGCCGGGCAAGATCAGGACGCCACTCAGCGATATCAATTATTTTGTGATCCAGGGTTCACACGACATGGACCTGTCGTCGTACCTCGGACTAAGGCCCTTTCACCGGCTGGAATTTTCGCCCGGCTTCGGGGGTTTTAAGGCCGGGCTTTACGTGTACGGAGCCAACCACGGACAGTTCAACACCCGCTGGGGAAGGAAGGACAGGTCCAGTCCGAACATCAATTTCTTCAACACTGGCCAGCTGATGGAGGGAGCTGAGCAGTTGCAGATTGCCAGGGTATATATCAGCGCATTCCTGGATGCCACGCTGAAAGGGGAGACTGCATACCTGCCCCTGTTTATGGATGCCCGTACCGGCCGGGAATGGCTGCCCGAAACGGTCTACATAAGCCAGTTCGAGCATTCATCCGGTATGTTTGTATGCCGGTTTGAGGAAGACCTGGACCTTTCCACCACTACCCTGCCGGGTGGCTTCATCGAAGGGCAGGGCCTGGCAGTCTGGCGGGAACAGTTGGTTGACCTGGCCTGGGGCAACCAGGACACAAGAGCGGTTTACTTGGGATGGCACCGGACAGAGCAAGACAGCATACTGCCGTCTTACACCATAAGCCTGGATCCCGGCAGCCTGCCACTGCACATGGGGTCCTCACTTGTGTTTTCCCTGGCCGACACGGGAGAGAAAGCCCCGCCGCCTGACAAGGAAGGGGAGGAGGATGGTGAGAAAACGGAGGATGCCGAAGCAGTCGGGGATTTGCCTGACGGAGAGGACCTCCCGCTTGACTTTACCGTGGAACTGACAGATGCCACAGGGCATGTGGTCCGTTTCCCGATCAGCCATTTTTCGCCTTTGCAGCCCAGGCTGTCGAGGCAACTCACCAAACTGCCCTTTATGCAGCAGGTGGCCGAGGCAGAAACAATTTTCCAGTTCTATCATTTCCCCTTGGAACAGTTGGTGCCGGAGGGTTCCGGATTTGAGCCCGGGCAGCTCATACGGATACGGCTGGTGTTCGACATCAGCAGTGAAGGCGTGGTGGCGTTGAACAACCTGGGGTTTATGGATTCACTGGGCAGGTAAGAAAAAACCTGCCTGGTTTATGGGGCAGGTTCTGCGGGGTACCCGGAGCCGGGCTCGAACCGGCACGGCCGCAATGGCCACAGGATTTTAAGTCCTGGGTGTCTACCAATTCCACCATCCGGGCTAAAAAAAAACCTCTTTTCAGAGGTAGAATTTTGAGCGGAAAACGGGACTCGAACCCGCGACCCCGACCTTGGCAAGGTCGTGCTCTACCAACTGAGCTATTTCCGCTTTTAAT
>SLSG01000250.1 GCA_007130545.1 Bacteroidales bacterium
GGATCATCCGGCGGACGCGACACAAAGGTCCAGCAACCAAAACAGCAAGGCCAGACACAAGGCTCCCAGGCGCAACAGCAACAATCACAGCAGCAGCAGCAAACGCAGCAGCAGCAGCAACCGCAGCAGCAACAACAACCGCAACAACAGCAACAACAGCAGCAGCAACCGCAGCAGCAACAGCACCAGCAACAGCAACCGCAGCAACAGCAACCGCAGCAACAACAACCGCAACAACAGCAACAGCAACAGCAACAGCAGCAGCAAACGCAGCAACCGCAGCAGCAACAGCAACAGCAACCGCAGCAACAGCAACAACCGCAACAACAGCAGCAGCCGCATCATCAGCAGCAAGGCCAGCGCCAGCCGGGTCAGCAGGAAAGACGGGACAATCGGCCCGGACAGCACAGAGGCGGACAGGCCGACAAGGGAAAACCCTGGAAGCGGGATGATAAGAGCGGGGATCGTGAGAAGAACCTACAGGACGAGCATACATCTGGCCATGCCAATATGATGGAGGAAGGCCAAAAAACGGAAGAGACCAAAAGCCAGGCAGTGGAACAATCATCCAGGGAAAAGGAAACCACTCACAAGCACAAGGGATATGATAAGCGCGCCGGAGAACCGGTTTATGAGTTTGACGGTATCATAACCGCTGAAGGAGTGCTTGAGATTATGCCAGACGGGTATGGATTTCTCCGCTCATCTGACTATAACTACCTGAACAGCCCCGACGATATCTATGTTTCCCAGAGCCAGATAAAGCTGTTCGGGCTGAAAACGGGGGACACAGTTAACGGGGGTATCCGCCCGCCAAAGGAAAATGAAAAATATTTTCCCTTGATCAAGGTGGAAAAGATCAACGGCCGTGACCCCGCAGAGGTGCGCGACCGGGTACCATTTGATTTTCTGACCCCCTTGTTCCCGGACGAAAAGTTTAACATCACAGGACATGCCGGAGCATCTATCTCCCCCAGGGTGATCGATATGTTCTCTCCCCTTGGAAAAGGCCAGCGAGGCTTGATCGTGGCCCAGCCCAAGACCGGGAAGACCATTTTGCTGCAGGAAATAGCCAATGCCATTGCAGCCAATCATCCGGAAGTATTTTTGATCGTATTGCTGGTGGATGAGCGCCCGGAAGAGGTAACTGAGATGGCGCGCAACGTGAATGCAGAGGTGATATCTTCCACATTTGATGAGCCCGCCGAGCGGCATGTGAAGGTGGCCGGTATTGTACTTGAGAAAGCCAAGCGCATGGTGGAATGCGGGCACGATGTGGTGATTCTTCTGGACAGCATCACCCGGCTCGCAAGGGCCTTCAATACCGTGGCCCCTGCTTCCGGCAAGGTGCTTTCCGGTGGCGTCGACGCCAACGCCCTTCACAAACCCAAGCGATTTTTCGGGGCAGCCCGCAACATTGAGAACGGGGGCTCCCTGTCAATCATTGCCACCGCACTGATCGATACCGGATCCAAAATGGATGAGGTAATCTTTGAGGAGTTCAAGGGAACCGGCAATATGGAACTGCAGCTCGACCGCCGCCTTTCCAATAAGCGGATTTACCCTTCAATCGATATCATTGCCTCCGGAACCCGCAGGGAAGACCTGCTGCTTGATAAGGACCTGCTGAGTCGCATTTGGGTGCTTCGCAAGTTCATCGCAGACATGACCCCGATGGAAGCCATGGAATTCCTGCTGGAACGAATGAGGCACACAAAATCGAACGAAGAGTTTCTGATGTCCATGAACGCCTAAATGCACATTGCCGTTAATACCAAACTGCTGATCAAGGACCGGCTGGAAGGCATCGGCTGGTTTGAGTATGAAACCCTGAGCCGGATCACCAGGGCCCATCCGGAACACAAGTTCTATTTTATCTTCGACAGGAAGTGGGATGAGTCGTTTGTCTTTTCTGACAATGTATATCCCATCCGCACCTTCCTGCCCAGCCGGCACCCGGTACTCTGGTACCTGCGGTTCCACCACATACTGCCCCGCCTGGTCAGAAAATACGGCATAGACCTTTACTTTTCGCCGGACGGCTACAACCTGCCGCCACCCACCCGCTCGGTGGTTGCTCTGCACGACCTCAATTATGTGCATTTCCCCGAGAACATGCCGGCCCTGACCAGGTGGTATTACAGAAAATATTTCCCGGTATACGCCAGGAATGCGGAACGACTGGTCACGGTATCCGAATATTCCAAGCAGGACATCGTCCGGTCTTATAACATTGATCCGGGCCGCATCGACGTGGTTTACAACGGGGCCTCCTCTGTGTTCAGGCCCCTGTCAGAAGAAGAAAAACATTCGGTAAGGGAACAACATGCTTCGGGCAAGCCGTATTTTATATTTGTGGGTGCCCTGAACCCCCGGAAAAACCTGGGCAGGTTGCTGAAAGCCTTCGAAGGCCTTTGCTCGAGCGGAGAAACGGATATGCACCTGCTGATCGCCGGAGCTCCGATGTTCCGGAATTCCTTCTTCCGGACCGGGGATGTTTCCCCTGCATGCAGGGAGAGGATAAGATTTTTGGGACGGCTGTCGCGGGAAGAACTGGCACGTGTGGTGGGCGGAGCGCGCGCACTGGTGCTTCCATCCACATTTGAGGGTTTCGGTATCCCGATCATTGAAGCCATGCACTGTGATGTGCCGGTGATTACATCCAACACCACCTCCATGCCTGAAATTGCAGGGGATGCGGCCTTGCTGGCAGACCCTTACTCGGTGGATAGTATAGGGAACGCGCTGTCCAGAATAGCCATGGAACCTGAGCTGCGAGGGGAGCTTATCGCAAGGGGGCGCAAACAGCGGGAAAGGTTTTCCTGGGATAAAACCGCCAGTTTGCTTTGGGAAAGCCTGGAAAAGGCCCTGCTCACCTAAGCTTTCTTCGCTTCAGCCTCAGGGAGTTCAACACCACCACGACATCAGATGCCGCCATGGCCCCCGCCGCGACGATGGGGGTCAGAAAACCGGCCATGGCCAGCGGGATGGCTGCCACATTGTAAAAAAAGGCCCAGAAGAGGTTTTCCTTAATGGTACGTAAGGTGGTGCGGGTGGTGGAATAAGCTTTGGTAAGCAGATCCAGATTGCCCTTTAGCAATACCACCTCGGCCGATTTAACGGCTACCTGGGTCGCATCGGTCATGCTGATGCCGATAAAGGCCTTTGCCAGTGCCGGGGCATCATTGATCCCATCCCCCACCATGCCCACCCGGCCGGTGGCAGACAGCTTTTCAATGACTTCCAGCTTCTCGTGGGGCAGTTTTTCGGCATACACCTCGTCAATTCCCAGCGAGGAAGCCACCTCCCGGCAGCGATATTCCCGGTCACCACTCAGCATGACAGTCCGCACGCCCTTGCGCCGGAAAAAGTCGATGGCTTTCCTGGCTTCCGGCTTGATCTCGTCCTCAAGGTCCACCCACGCAATGATCTGGTCGTTCATCAACAAATACACATGGTGTGAATCGTCCGCAGTTAGGTGGGAAGCAACCAGGAAAGAGCCAGCAACAAACCGGTTGCCATGCCTGTCGGTCGCTTCAATGCCCAGGCCCTTGCGTTCATCGACCTCCTCAAACTTTACATCCCCGCTGCCTTTGAAGTATTCGGTAAGGGAGTTGGCAATCGGATGCGAGGAATGCTTTTCCAGGCTGTAAAGCAGGGCCCGGACACTTTCTTCTGATTTTCCGAAAACTTCCATGCCCTTTACCCTGAACTTTCCTGTGGTAAGGGTTCCGGTTTTATCAAATACAATGGTATCAATGGCGCTGAACTTATCGATGGCCGTTCCACCCTTGATCAGAATTCCATTTTTGGCCGAACGGCCCAGTCCGACTACCACCGCCGTCGGGATGGCCAATCCGAGTGCACAGGGACAGGCAATAACCAGCACGGCAATGCCGCGCATGAGGGAGTCCCTGAAGGGCAGGTCAGAACCCAGGAACCAGAACCCGATGGTCAGCAGGGAAAGGATGACCACCACCGGCACGAACACCATGCTGATCTTGTCGGCCAGGTTTTGCAGGCTGGGCTTATCCTGCTGTGCATTGCGCACCATCTCGATGATCTGAGACAAAACCGTGTCCCCACCCACGGCCAGGGTCTTTACCTTGATGTTCCCGTCCAGCACAATGGTGCCCCCAACCACCTTGTCCCCGGGCTTCTTATCCACCGGGATGACCTCTCCGGAGATCATGCTTTCATCCACAC
>SLSG01000110.1 GCA_007130545.1 Bacteroidales bacterium
CCTTCCATGCCTTGGTGGCGGACGGGTATCCCCACGTCTTGGTCGACAGGGTATTTCCAGGACTGAAGTCCCCTTTTGTCTCGGCGGATAACTTCTGGGGAGCCAGCATGGTCGCCACCCATTTGCTGGAGCAGGGAATCAGGGAGATCGGCTTGATCTCTGCCACTCCCTCCCATATTTCCACCATACGGGACCGGACGCAGGGATTCACCTCGACCCTTCTGGAGGCTGGGGTGGAGATCCCGGATCGGTGGACCGTCAATGTGCCTTTCGGCAGTGACCCGCGCTTCCTTGAGGATGTCCTCGGAAAACTATCAAGGGCCGGAAACTTGCCACGGGCCTTCTTTACGCTGAACAACCGGCTTACGTCCAACTGCCTGTTTGCACTCAAAGCACTGAACCTTAGGGTCCCTGCCGACATGGCGCTGGTAGGGTTTGATGATATGCCCTGGTTCACCCATGCCAATCCGGCCATAACCGCTGTTTCACAACCCGTGCAGGCCATGGGCGAACAAGCCTTTCAACTGCTGTTAAGGCAACTCCGTGCCAAGGAGGACCAAGCCAGCCTGACCCCCGTTCATCTTCCGGTGGAACTCCACATAAGGGAATCGTCCCTCATCAACACAACGTAAAAATGGACCATACAAAGGAAAACCGCATTGTCATGACCCTCGATGCCGGGGGAACCAATTTCGAATTTTCAGCCATCAGGGGGATGAAGGAGTGCGTGCAGCCCATCACCTTCCCTTCCGAAAGCCATGACCTGGACCGCTGCCTGGGGAACATCCTCAGGGGTTTTGAGACGATTAAAAAGCAGCTGGATGCACCCCCGGCGGCGATCAGCTTCGCCTTTCCCGGACCGGCCGACTATATCAATGGCATCATCGGCGATCTGGGCAACCTGCCCGCCTTTCGCGGAGGCGTCGCCCTGGGGCCCATGCTGGAAGACCATTTCGGACTCCCGGTTTTCATCAACAACGACGGGGACCTGTTCGCGTACGGCGAAGCAATGCATGGCTTCCTGCCCGAACTGAATCACAAACTTGAACAGTCCGGCAGCCGGCGCCGATTCAGGAACCTGATCGGGCTCACGCTGGGGACCGGATTCGGAGGAGGCATTGTCCGCAATGGGGAGCTGTTCCTGGGCGACAACGGGGCCGCAGGAGAGGTCTGGTTGTTGCGGAATTCGTCCGATCCGGATGTTTTTGCCGAGGAACATATCAGCGCACGTGCCGTCACACGGGAATACCTTGTGGCCGCGGGGGAAAGCGCCTTTGGGGCACACAGTCCGGCCGGGGAGGGGAATACCGTCGGGGCGGAGAGCCCGGCTGCGGGGGGAAACCCGGCCGGGGGAGGCGGTCCCGCCGTTCCCACCGCACTGGATGTTTACCGCATCGCCACCGGGGCGTCTCCGGGCAACCGGGAGGCTGCCCTGCAGGCTTTCCGGAAGTTGGGCCAGGCTTTGGGGGCGGCCCTGGCAGACGTGCTTACGGTCATCGATGCACCGGTGGTGATTGGCGGTGGACTCTCCAATGCATGGCCGTTGTTCTTCCCGGAAATGCTCAGGCAGCTTAACGGTCATTTCACGATGGCAGACGGCAGCAGGGTGCCCCGGCTGGAGGTCAATGCATACAACATGGAGGACCCCGAATCCCTCAGCACATTCACCAGCGGAGAAGCCAGGATGGTCCAGGTCCCGTTCTCCGGCAGGAAGGTCAGCTATGACCCGGCAAAATCCATCGTAGTGGGTGTCTCCAGGCTGGGAACCAGCAAGGCCGTCGCACTGGGGGCCTTTGCGTTCGCCCTTCACGCCAACCGACCGCAACCTAATTTCCATCCATAATAAGACACCGCCTGATGCTGAAATACATTCACCGCCTGATGCTGAAATACAACCATGGCCTGTCCCCTGCAAACAACCGCCCCCTGTTGCTGAATAAGCACCATTACCTGGTCCTGCTCTCACTTATTTTTATGCTGGGGGCCTGCTCCCCGGCTCCCAAACCCCTGGTGGAGATCATGCCGCTTGCCGGGGAATGGGAGTTCAGCCGGTCCGGCTCCGAAGAATGGCATCCGGCCCGGGTGCCGGGTACCGTGCACACCGACTTATTGCACAACGGACTGATTCCGGATCCGTTTTATGGCTGCAACGAGGAAGCGCTGCAATGGGTGGGGCAAGCCGGCTGGGTTTATCGCACCAGGTTCCCGGTGCGGGAAAAGATCCTGGAACGCCGGCATGTCTTCCTGGTCTTTGAAGGTCTGGACACCTATGCCACGGTGTTTCTGAACGGGGAGCCCCTGCTGCAGGCCAACAATATGTTCAGGAGCTGGGAGGCCGATGCACGCGCCCATTTAAACGCCGGGGAGAACCTGCTGGAGATACATTTCGAACCGGCGGAACACCGGATTCTTTCGGACTCTATCAATTACCCCTACCCCCTGCCGGGTGGAAGCTGGGTATTTGCACGCAAGGCAGCCTACCATTTTGGATGGGACTGGGGTCCACGCTTTGTCACAGCCGGCATCTGGAAACCGGTGAAACTCATGAGCTGGGAAGATCAGCGGGTGGAGGACGTATTCCTGCAAACCACTTCGATTACCCCAGGCGAAGCGACCGTCAGGGCCACCGTCAGCGTGGAGTCGTCCGGAACGGGACAGGCCACACTGAGCATTACGGACAAGGAAAGTCGGGCCAGGCTGGCAAAGGAGGACATCCGGCTGGAGCCGGGAAAAACGGAACACCTGGTGGAGTTTGCCATAGAGAATCCGGTGCTGTGGTGGAGCAACGGACTGGGGGATCCCCACCTGTATGAGCTGGAGGTTGAAATGGTGACGGAAGGCGGACTTGCCCACAGGCAGGTCATCCCGTACGGCATCCGCAGCATAGAGGTGGTCACCGAAGATGACCGCCACGGAACTTCTTTTTATTTAAAGCTGAACGGGGTCCCGGTGTTCATGAAAGGAGCAAACTATATCCCCCAGCACAGTTTTGTCACAGAGGTGTCGGATGGTGATTACGAGTCCGTTATCGACAGGGCCGTGAAGTCAAACATGAACATGTTGCGCGTCTGGGGCGGCGGCATCTATGAACAGGATTTGTTTTATGCGCTTTGCGACCGGAACGGCATCCTTGTCTGGCAGGATTTTATGTTCGCCTGCGCCATGTACCCCGGGGATGAGGGGTTTGTCGAAAATGCCAGGCAGGAAGCCATTCAGCAGGTGCGCCGCCTCAGAAACCACGCCAGCCTGGCCATGTGGTGCGGGAACAATGAAGTGGACGAAGGCTGGCACAACTGGGGGTGGCAGCGCACACACCAGATCACACCGCAGGATTCGGCTGCCATATGGCAGGGCTATCAGCGGGTTTTCCACGAGTTATTGCCTGGCATTATCCGCGACCATGACCCCGGTCGCTACTATCTGCACACCTCCCCCATGCACGGATGGGGCAGGCCGGAAAGCCTGCAGCAAGGCACTGCCCACTACTGGGGTGTCTGGTGGGGCATGGAGCCCTTTGAGGCTTACCAGGAGAAGGTGCCCCGCTTCATGAGCGAATACGGATTCCAGGCCATGCCCGCCCTTTCGACCATCAGGGCCTTCCAGGGACCGGAAAGCGACTACCTGTTCTCCCCGGACCTGGCGTGTCACCAAAAGCATCCCACCGGATATGAGACCATCGGGACTTACCTGGAAAGGGAACACCTGGACCCGGAACAGCTCACCGATTACATATACCTCAGCCAATTGCTGCAGGCGAATGGCATTGGCACGGCCATACAGGCCCACCGAAGGGACATGCCCCGCTGCATGGGCACGCTGTACTGGCAGTTCAACGACTGCTGGCCGGTGACCAGTTGGTCTGGGACCGATGTGTTCGGCAACTGGAAAGCACTTCAGTACAGGGTAAGGGACCTCTATGAAGACATCATGGTTTCGCTTTCCAGGCGAAACGGCATGCTGGAGGTGCACCTGGTGTCTGACCGCACAGAGGATGTGGCCGGAACGTTTAGACTGGAACTGGTTCCCTTCAGCGGGGAACCCATCCCCATCATTGAGGAGTTTTTTGAGTTGCCCCCCTTGAGCAGCGTCACCTTGCTCTCCCTGCCGGAAGAACAGGTACTGGCAGGCAGTGACCCGGAAAGCCTGCTGCTGCAGGCCAGCTTTCGCACCGTCGGGGAACGGATCTACCGGAACAG
>SLSG01000076.1 GCA_007130545.1 Bacteroidales bacterium
AATATCTTCTGGGCCTTTTTCAGGTCAAACCCGTCGGGGGTAAATTCGTTCCATGGCAGCTCCACCAGGGTCTCCAGGTAGGTCGTATGCATGGAGTACTCCATGGCTGCGGGATTGATTCGTTGCAGCTTGGTCAACTCCTTTTCGAATGTATCGGCCACGGTCTTGCTCCATTTCTTCTTCGCAGCACGTGCACGCAGTTCATTGATTTGCTGTTCATGCGGACTGCCCCCAAGCTCTTCCTGTATGGTCTTTAGCTGCTGCCCGAGGATATAGTCCCGCTGCTGCTTGTCTATGTCTACGCGTACCTTGGACTGGATCTGGTTTTTGAGTTCCACCACCTGCAGTTCCTTTGTCAGGTGACCCAGCACCACATTGGCCCGGGTGTTCAGGTCAATCACCTCCAACAGCTTCTGCTTCTCTATGACCTCTATATTGAGATTGGAGGAAATGAAGTTGATCAAAAAAACAGGGCTTTCGATGTTCTTGATCGCAAAGGCCGCCTCGCTCGGGACGTTGGGCGAAAGCTTGACGATCTGGATGGCCAGGTCCTTGATGGTGGAGATAAGGGCTTTGAACCGCTGGGAGTATTTGACCTTCTCTTCCCTGTCAAATGGAGCCACTCTGGCCTTGAAATATGGCTCAACTTCCACCAGTTCTTTCAGTTCAAAACGTTTTTTCCCCTGTATGATCACGGTTGTATTGCCATCGGGCATCTGCAGTACCTTCACGATCTGCGCCACCGACCCAATCTTGTTCAGGTCCTCAAAGCCAGGCTCCTCAATCCCGGAATCCTTTTGTGAGACCACCCCGATCAAGCGGGATTTCTTGTAGACCTCCCGGACCAGCTTAATGGATTTGTCACGGCTAACCGTGATCGGGATAACCACCCCCGGAAACAGCACTGTATTTTTAAGTGGCAGGATTGCCAGAACCTCCGGCAATTTCTCTGCGGCCATCTGCTCTTCTTCCTCACTGGACAACAATGGGATGAACTCGCTATCGGCATCAATGATATCCGAAAATTCAAAACTACTTCGATCAAATAAAGAATCCATATAGAATTACGTCAAATTGTCATGCTTAATAAAACAAAATTGTCCGGCATTCAGCAAACCTTCCAAAAGCTGCAATAATTCCAGACCTTCCTTTATAGTGCAAGCAGCATGCCATATAAGAAAGCATGACACTTCAACAGTAAAACACGGTGGATGGTTTCCCTATTTCAGGATTCAGGCCAGTTTTCTGTAAGAAAAGGTCTGATCGAAGACATTTTTCAAGACCCGTGCATCGGCTTCGTCAAAGTTCCTGCCCCTTCTGGCAAACACTCGCCTGGCAACTTGAATGGCCTTTTCGATGTCCACCTGGCTGGTTCCCGCCACACTTCCCCAGGTGAAAGAGGGAATAAAGTTTCGCATGAATCCGGAACCAAAGATCTGGGCGTTGACCCCAACGACCGTACCAGTGTTGAACATCGTGTTTATCCCACATTTGGAGTGGTCCCCCATGAACGTGCCGCAGAATTGAAGTCCGGTGCTTACAAAGCTTTCCTCTTCATAATCCCACAACCGCACCAGTTCATAGTTGTTCTTCAGATTGGAGGCATTGGTTCCGGCGCCAAGGTTGCACCACTCACCGATCACGCTATGTCCCAGGAAACCGTCATGAACCTTGTTGGAGTAGCCGAATACGACCGATTCTATCATCTCCCCCCCAATCTTGGAATGGGGTCCGATCACTGAGTTGGCATAAATCCGCGCGCCCATCTTCACCACTGCCCCCTCGCATACGGCCAGCGGGCCCCTGAGCAGAGCCCCGTCCATGATGTGGGCATTCTTCCCGATATAAACGGGTCCTTCCGAAGCATTGATGGTGGCCATCTCCAGCCTGGCGCCTTCTTCAATAAAAATGTTCTCCGGAGCCAGAACCCGGACATGCTCGGGAATTGGCTGGGATTTCCTCCCTTTGGTAAGCAGTGTAAAGTCATCAAGCAGGGCTGGTCCGTTCAGGCTAAGGATCTCCCACAGTCGCGAAAGCTTCTTAATATCCCCGGAGGTCTCCATCGGGGTAACCGCCTCCAGCAGCTCCATGTCCAGGTTGTCAATATCCTTGGAACGCAGGCGGTGTGCAATCAGGACCTCCCCGCTGATCAGGGTCTGGTTGGGCTTGAGTTTGGAAATTTCCTTCACCAGCCTGGCATTGGGAAATACACTGCCGTTGATCAGCACATTGTCTTCCTTCTTAACCAGTGGAAATTTCTCACTCAGATAAGGCTCCGTCAGGGTCGAGGTGGCCGCTCCTAGGTGCTTTTCCCATTTTTCCCGGATGGTCAGCATGCCCACACGAATATCAGCCAGGGGGCGGATAAACGTGAAAGGGAGAAGATGCGGACGGCTTTGTGCACCAAACAGGATATAGTTCATGGAACGGAGGTTTGACGGGGTGAATGAATTGGCTAAAGGTAAAAAAAATAAACAAAAAAGCCCTTCGAAAAGGGCTAAAAATGTGATTTTTTAAGGCTCGACTAGCTTTTCTTCTGAAGATGTTTCTGGTATTTCGTACGAAACTTATCCACACGGCCAGCCGTATCCACAAGCTGCTGCTTACCGGTATAGAACGGATGTGAGGTGTGGGAGATCTCCAGTTTGATCAGGGGATACTCCTTCCCGTCCTCCCATTTGACGGTTTCTTTGCTGGTTGCCGTGGAACGGGTTATAAAACTGTAATCGTTCGACATGTCCTTGAAAACCACGAAACGATAGTCGGTTGGATGGATATCTTTCTTCATCAGAAAAAGCGGTTAAAATTTGAAGATTGTTGAATCCCTTTTTAAAGGACTGCAAAGATAGTATTTTTTTTGTAAATACCAGTCTGACCCCAAACTTTTTTAGTCCAGGGTATGTACGACCAGTCCGCTTCTGAGTTTTGGCTCGAACCAGGTGGTCTTGGGGGGCATGATATTGCCTGTATCAGCAATATCCATCAGTTGTTTCATTGTGACCGGGTAAAGGGAGAATGCCACAGCCATTTCACCACTGTCAACCCGCTTTTCCAGCTCTTTAAGTCCGCGGATACCACCTACGAAATCAATGCGCTTGTCTGTCCGCTGGTTCTTGACACCCAATATGGCATCCAGCACCAGCTGCGAAAGGATGGTCACATCCAACACCCCGATGGGGTCATTGTCATCATAGGTCCCTGGCTTGGCCTCCAGGGAATACCACTTCCCGTCAAGATACATGCCGAAGGTATGCAGTTTGTCTGGCTTAACGGCGGTTTTCCCATGTTCTGCCACCAGAAAGTGTGCTGACAATTGATACAGAAAGTCTTTCCCGCTTAGCCCGTTCAGGTCTTTCACCACCCGATTGTAGTCAATGATGGTCAGCTGGTCATCCGGAAACAACACAGCCATGAAGTAGTTGTACTCCTCTTTGCCGGTATGGTTCGGATTGTTCAGTTTTTTCTCATTCCCTACGAGGGCGGCGGCCGCAGTGCGGTGATGTCCGTCAGCCACGTAAAAGGCCGGAACCTCCCCGAACAAAGTTTCCAGCTGCTCAATTTCCCGGTCATCCTCTACCACCCAGAAATGATGGCCAAAGCCGTCGTCGGCCACAAAATCGTAAACCGGGGGGACAGCCACCACTTTTTCCACAATCTCATCGATCTCTTTTTTCTTCGGATAGGTAAAGAAAACCGGCTCGGCATTGGCGTTCAGTACACGCACATGCTTCATGCGGTCCTCTTCCTTGTCCGGCCTGGTCAGCTCGTGTTTTTTGATCTTGTCGTTCAGGTAGTCCTCCACCCCGGCACATCCGACAATGCCATACTGGGTTTTCTCATTCCAGGTCTGGGCATATACATAGAAATGCCTCTTTTTGTCCTGCACCAGGTAG
Source organism: Bacteroidales bacterium (assembly GCA_007130545.1). Classification (GTDB taxonomy): domain Bacteria; phylum Bacteroidota; class Bacteroidia; order Bacteroidales; family UBA7960; genus SLSG01. The sequence goes on from SLSG01000076.1 coordinate 3,894, forward strand.
CCCTTTTCAATGAATTTTTTGAAGTTGTCCCGGGCCTTGTCATAAACCTCCGGGGAGTAAAGGTTAACCTCCTTTGGCAGCTCGATCTCCGGCTTAACGACCCGCAGAAAACAATAGGAATTCTCCCCTGCCTCTGCGCGCGCTTCGGCAGAATTCAATACATCATAAGGCCTGGAGGCCAAGTCTTTTACTATTTCTTTCGGGGGACGGTATCCCTGAAACGGTTTTAGTATAGCCATATATGGTTTGTTTTAAAGTTTATTGTTGGATATTGGACGTTGGA
>SLSG01000080.1 GCA_007130545.1 Bacteroidales bacterium
GGTTTTTGCCTCCGGCAGGGACGATGCCCTGGGAGGGAGCAAGGACCTGTGGACCGGCCAGCAACATACCTCTTTTTTCATCTCCTTCCAGGACCGGGCAGGCAACTGGAGCCGACCTGTGCTGCTGGATGAGGGACCAATAAACACGGAGTACAATGAAGGGGCGCCGGCCGTCAATGCCAGCGGTACCAAAATGTACTTCACACGCTGCGTTCGCAGTCCGGATGTATCCATGGGATGCCGCATCTTCGCCGCAGAGAGGCAGGGTCCCAACTGGATTGAACCCCGTGAAATACCGCTGACCAGAGACAGCTCGGTCACGGTCGGCCACCCGGCCATCAGTCCCGACGACCGTGAACTTTTCTTTGTTTCAGACATGCCCGGCAGCATTGGCACAAAGGACATCTGGGTGGTGCGCCGCAACACGCCGAACGATACATTCGGGGAGCCTGAGAATCTGGGACCGGTAATCAATACCCCGGGCAATGAGATGTTTCCCTACGTCCGGCAGGATGGTACCCTTTATTTTTCGTCGGATGGGCATCCCGGACTGGGCGGACTGGATATTTTTATGAGCCAGAAGACCCCGGAAGGGTGGACAGAGCCAGAAAACCTGGGAGTCCCGATCAACAGTCCGGGAGATGATTTTGGAATCACCTTCGCGGTGGGCGGGGAACAGGGGTTTTTCTCTTCCAACAGACCGGGCAGCCGTGGCTACGATATTTATTCCTTTTACCTGGCACCTCCGGAGTTCTCGATCAGCGGACTGGTACGGGATGATTCCACCAAGGCACTTCTGCAGAATGCCACGGTGCAGCTGGTGGGCTCGGATGGGACCCTGACGCAGGTTACGACCAACCGGGAGGGACGCTACCTGCTCGACAAATATGTGGTGAGAGACAACAATATTTATGATTTGCTGGTAAGCAGGGAAGGCTATTTCTCCACACGCGGACAGGTTTCCACCAGGGCGGAGTCATCCAGCAAGGATTTTACATTGGATTTTACACTGGAACCGATCCCGGAAAGGGCCATCGAGCTTCCGGAGATTCTGTACGAATTTGCACAATGGGAATTGCTTCCGCAGTTCAGGGATTCGCTAGTCGGACTGGTACGCACGTTGAGGGACAACCCCAATATTGTGATCGAGCTGGCTTCCCATACCGACAGCCGGGGAACGGACGCGGTCAACGACACCCTTTCACAGCGCAGGGCGCAGACGGTGGTGGACTTCCTCGTGGCACAGGGCATTGAAAGAGAACGCCTGGAAGCAAGAGGATATGGGAAACGGGTACCCAGGGTCATAGAAAAGGAACTGGTGCGCGATGGATTTACGTTCCCGGCACAAACGGTGCTTACCGAGACCTATATAAACAGCCTGCCCACAGAGGAACACCGGGATGCGGCCCACCAGTTGAATCGTCGTACCGAGTTCAGGGTGATACGCGATGACTATGAACCACCGGAGAGGGAGGAGCCCGAATAGCGCCACTGGGAAATATTTTCAGGATCACAAAAACAAAATCAGTGAATTCCAAAGCCTCCAGGTACGATAAACGGGGTGTTTCCGCCACAAAAGATGATGTACACCAGGCCATCAGGGGAATGGACAAGGGATTGTTCCCCAGGGCTTTCTGCAAGGTGATTCCGGATTACCTCGGTGAGGATCCCGATTTCTGCAACATCATGCATGCCGACGGGGCCGGCACCAAAAGCTCCCTGGCCTACATTTACTGGAAGGAGACCGGAGACTTGTCCGTTTGGGAGGGAATCGCGCAGGATGCGGTGGTCATGAACCTGGACGACCTGCTGTGCGTGGGTGCCATCGACAACATCCTGGTTTCCTCCACCATCGGAAGAAACAAGGATCTCATCCCGGGAGAGGTTGTCAGAGCCATTATCCAGGGAACCGAAGCCTTCCTCGAAACCATGCGCAACCATGGCGTGCACATGGTGTTAACGGGTGGAGAGACCGCAGATGTGGGCGACCTGGTGCGCACTGTAATCGTCGATTCCACCGTTACCGCCCGCATGCCGCGCAAGCAGGTGATCACCAATGAAGGCATCAGGGCCGGACAGGTGGTAGTCGGACTTTCTTCCTACGGACAGACATCCTACGAAAAGCAGTACAACGGGGGGATGGGAAGCAACGGACTGACTGCCGCCCGGCATGATGTGTTTGCAAAAACCTATGCAAAGAAGTATCCTGAAAGCTTTGACCCGTCCATGGAGGCGGAACTCGTCTATTCTGGTGAATGTCTGCTGGAGCAGCCGGTGGAAGGAAGCCCCCTGAATGCGGGCAGGCTGGTGCTCTCACCCACGCGCACCTATGCCCCGGTGATGAAGCAGTTGTTCCAAAGGATGAAGAAGCATATCCACGGCATGGTGCATTGCAGCGGGGGCGGACAGACCAAGGTGCTGCATTTCATTGACAAGCTGCACGTGATCAAGGACGATCTTTTCCCGGTTCCCCCGCTTTTCAGCCTGATACAGCAGCAGTCCCAGACCCCATGGAAGGAAATGTACCAGGTGTTCAATATGGGGCATCGCCTGGAACTTTTTGTGGACCCGGAAGTGGCTGTGGATATCATCGATACTTGCCGGGGGTTTAACCTTGAGGCACGTGTGATCGGACGCTGTGAGCCGGCCGGTGAGAAACGGCTCAGCATCATTACTCCTTACGGAAGTTTCTCCTGGCCCTAAGCCCGATTTTTCGTATCTTTGCACCCTCAAAAAGGGAATAAAAATGTTGTTAGAAAAGCTTGAGGCCATACGGGAAAGGCACGCCGAAGTCGGGCGTCTGATCAACGATCCGGACATCATGTCTGACATGAAGCGTTATATCCAGCTCAGCAAGGAGTACAAGGACCTTCAGCCGATTATTGACGCACATAAGGAGTACAGTAACGTCCTGGACAATATTGCCTCCACCAAGGAGATGCTGGGAAAGGAAAAGGACCCGGAGTTCCGGGAAATGGCAAAGATTGAACTGGACGAGCTGTTAAACAGGGAAGAGGCCATGGAGGAGGAAATCCGGCTGTTGCTGATTCCATCCGACCCCCAGGACGATAAGAATGCCATCGTGGAGATACGGGCCGGCACCGGCGGTGACGAGGCGGCGATATTTGCCGGGGACCTTTACCGCATGTACCTGAAATTTTGCGAAGCCAAACGCTGGAAGACAGAACTGGTAGACATGAGTGAAGGCACTTCCGGCGGGTTCAAGGAAGTCATCTTTAATGTTTCAGGTGATGGGGTATTCGGACTGATGAAGTATGAATCGGGGGTGCACCGGGTGCAAAGGGTGCCGCAGACCGAAACCCAGGGCCGTGTGCATACCTCTGCCGCCACGGTGGCCGTGCTGCCGGAAGCCGACGAATTTGATGTCGAACTGAAACCCTCTGATATTCGGAAGGAGACGTTCTGTTCATCGGGGCCCGGCGGACAAAGTGTGAACACAACCTATTCGGCCGTCAGGCTGACCCATGTCCCTACCGGCATTGTGGTTTCCTGTCAGGACCAGAAATCCCAGATCAAGAACATGGAGAAGGCAATGAAAGTGCTCCGCACAAGACTATACGACATGGAGCACAAAAAATACCTCGATGAGATCGCATCCAAACGGAAGACCATGGTTTCGACGGGGGACCGTTCCGCGAAGATCCGCACCTACAACTTCCCGCAGGGCCGGATGACCGACCATAGAATCGGACTGACCCTGTATAACCTGTCGGCGACCATGGACGGGGACATCCAGGAGATCATCGATGCTTTGCAGGTTGCCGAAAATGCCGAAAAACTCAAGGAAGGCGTGGCCTGAGAATTTTTCCTAATTTTACGCATGACCAGACAAGAACTTACCGCCCTGATCCGCAGGAAACGGTCTTACCTGTGCATCGGCCTGGACCCGGACCCGGACAGGATCCCTGCTTTTCTTTTTGAACAGTCGGATGATCCCTTATTTGAATTCAACCGTCGCATCATCGATGCAACCATTGATTTGGCAGTGGCCTACAAGCCCAACCTTGCCTTCTATGAGAGCGGGGGCAGCAAGGGGTGGGAGAGCCTGGAAAAAACCATTGATTATCTGAATAGAGTCGGATCCGTCTTTACGATTGCAGATGCAAAACGGGGGGATATCGGCAATTCGGCGGGGCACTATGCCA
>SLSG01000031.1 GCA_007130545.1 Bacteroidales bacterium
AATACCCGGACCGAGATAAAAGCCCAGTTAAGGCTTCGTTTTTAATTAAACCCAAGCAAAAATGATTTTTCTGATTGTCGTTGTCGGATACCTGATCTTGCTGATGGGTATCTCTGTATACAAAAGTTTCATGGTTAAAAGCCAGGAAGATTTTATGGTTGCAGGACGTTCGGTTTCCACGGCCAGGCTTGTGGGCACCCTTTTATGCACCTGGATGGGTTCCGGCAGCCTGCTGGCAGGAGCCGGACTTGCAGCCAATGTTGGGTTTTCTGAACTTTGGATGGCGGCCGGTGCCTGGATAGGGATCATCATTGTGTTTTTTCTGGCCGGCAGGGTGCGCCGCATCGCCGAATTTACCGTTCCCGACATCCTCGAGCTTCGTTACAACAAATGGGCCCGCATTTTTGGCACCATTGTCATCGTAATCGCATACACCACCATTGTGGGCTACCAGTTCCGCGCCGGAGGATTCGTGCTGGACCTCGTCGCTGGGATACCCGAATGGCAGGGCGTATTGCTGACCGCAGCCTTTATCATCACTTTCACGGCGTTTGCCGGCATGATGTCAATTGTTTCGGTAGACATCATCAACGGCGCAGTGATCACGGTTGCGATGCTGGTGGCAGCCCCCCTCGTTTTCGTTAACATAGGCGGGGCGGAGTACCTTACCGCCACACTTGACCCATCCCACTTTACCGTGTTCGGCGACAACAATTTCTTCTGGGCGATGGGCATTTTCCTGCCGACGTTTTTCTTGCTTCTGGGCGAATCCAATATGTACCAGAAGTTCTTCTCGGCAAAAAATGAAAAATCTGCAAAGTCAGCCGTGTTGTGGTGGGTGTCTGGTACCATTGTTGTAGAAACAGCACTGGCCTCCCTGGCCATCTTCGCTTTCAGCCATTTCAACCTGCTGGACAGAGCCAGCGAAATGTTCCTTTCCAGTGAGAACGCCGAACGGATCATCCTTCATACCGCACGTTACAGCACGGAAGTCGGACTGCCGCTATGGGGTGGATTGCTGTTGCTGGCCGCATCTGTTGCCATCATCACCTCCACCGGGAACAGTTTCCTGCTGACTCCCTCCACCAACCTGACGAGGGACATCTACCAGCGCTTTATCAATCCGGCCGCAGACCCAAAGATGGTGATTGTGTTTCAGCGGGTCATGGTCATTCTGCTGGGGGTAATGGCATACCTTCTTCTGACTCAGTTCCAGACCATCCTCGCCATGGCGCTCACTGCCTATACGATGGTAGGCGCAGGACTCACGCCTGCGCTCCTGGCCGCCTTCCTCTGGAAACGGGTCACAGTGGCCGGAGGCGTGGCCTCCATCGCCACAGGTATGGGCGTGACACTCTTTATTACAATCGCCAATGCCGTCCTCATGCACTACCAGGGGGCCCAACTCCTGAGCGAACAATACATCATCCTGCCTGCAGCCTCCCTGTCGATATTTGTACTGATTGCCGTATCGCTGGCCACCAAACCCGACGGCAAGGAAAAATGGGGCCGTTTTTATACCAAGGAAGCCAGCCTGTCTAAGGCCATGGAAGAGGTAAAAAAGGAATAAATCCCGTATCCGCCATGATTTGAACTTTTTTTTATCTTTGCGCGGCTCCTTTATTAACCCTTAATCAATTTACGTATGAGAGAAAAGCAACCTAGGGCGCTGTACACCCTGTTCTTTACGGAAATGTGGGAAAGATTCAGCTACTATGGCATGCGGGCATTGTTGATTCTGTACATGACCCGCCAGATATTGTATGGAGACTCACAGGCATATGGGATATACGCCGCTTACGGGGCCCTCGTTTATGCTACCCCTTTCATTGGCGGGGTCATCGCTGACCAGCTGCTTGGATACCGCAGGGGGATCATTCTGGGGGCCGTGCTGATGGCTATAGGCCACTTCCTTATGGCCATTGAATCCAGTGTGTTTTTTTATGGGGCGCTTGCTTTTCTTATCATTGGCAATGGGTTTTTTAAACCCAACATCAGCTCTATGGTCGGTGGCCTCTACAAACCGGGAGATCCACGCAGGGATGGGGGGTTTACCATTTTTTACATGGGCATCAACCTCGGGGCCTTTCTTTCACCCCTGGCCTGCGGACTACTGGGTGAGTTGCTTGGATGGCACTATGGGTTCGGACTTGCAGGTGTGGGTATGGTGATCGGACTGATTGTTTTCGTCAGGGGACAACACCGTTTTGAAGACTCCAACGGGGCCCCTCCCAATCCGGAAAAACTGTTCAGGCCCATCATTCCGGGCATTACCAGGGAAAGGCTTATTTACATCGGGGCATTTTTGATCACACCCCTCATCGGTTGGCTGGTATGGAACTACCACCTCATGTCCTATATCCTTACGCCCTTTGCCATCATCGTGTTTGTCGGACTTCTGATTATGTCCTTCTCCTTTGAGAAGATTGAGCGGCAACGCGTTTGGGTGATCCTGATCCTGGCGTTCTTTTCCATCACATTCTGGGCGTTCTTTGAGCAGGCCGGAAGTTCCATCACTTTGTTCACCGCCAACAATGTCAACCGTGAAATATTCGGATTTGTGGTTCCCACATCGGTGTTCCAGTCGGTGAACCCACTGTTTATCATCATCTTTGCCCCTATTTTTGCAGCCCTGTGGATCGCACTCGGGAAACGCAACAAAGAGCCGAACACCACCATTAAGTTTGCGCTTGGGATCATTCAGCTTGGCCTTGGCTTTGGTGTGTTTGTTCTGGGTGCCAGTCTGGCCGGCCCAAATGGAATGGTTGCACTGGTGTTTCTGTTGTTTGGCTACCTGCTTCATACCACCGGTGAGCTATGTATCTCGCCGGTCGGCCTTTCCATGGTCACAAAGCTATCACCAGCCCGTATTGTCTCCATGGTCATGGGGGCATGGTTCCTTTCCTTTGCAATGGCCCAGCACGTAGGGGGTATGATCGCAAGGCTTACTTCCACTGCGCAATACATGGAAAGAGGCATCACCTATGAGCCGGAGACCGGCTTTACCGGTACAGATCAGTTTTCTGTACGGACCTATTATGTTAACCAACATGGGGGAGGTGCGGACACCCTGCGATCAGAGCCACTTACAGTGATAATTGACGTTGTGGATCAACGGCCTGAAGCAATTTCCCAGGCAGGGGATGTCTTCTATATGCACAGGGCGGTTAAACCCGGTGAAACACTGGAGGTGAACCTTCGCGTACCTTACCTGGATCCGACGGGCCGTCTTACCGGCATTGAGGTCCAGCCGGCGCCCAAATACGGAGAGGTGGTTATCAGCGATGACATACTGACCTATCACGCCGGCCAGCAAGACATGCAGGTCGACACCGTGTATTACCAGATGCGTAACATAAACCTGCCGGAACTAACCGACCAGGTCGCATTGATCGTTACCATATCTGAGGATGAGGTCTTCTCACCCAGTGTGCTGGAGACGACCCAGCAATTTACCGTACAAAGGTCAACGGCCATCAGGACCTCCTTCAATACATTCAATGTGCTGCAGAACTTCTATATCCCGCATGGGGGAACACTCGGCATCGAAATACTGGAGGAGCCTGCAAATGGATATGTAAACACGGGCAGCATGCTGAACCCCTTTGTGGGTCCGACAAAAACGGTCCACATCTATTCGAATGTGTTTTATTACCTTTTCCTGATATCCCTTGGAGTCGGATTGCTGGTATTCATGATCTCACCCCTGCTTAAGCGCTGGATGCACGGGATACACTAGGGAAGCCTTCCCCGTATCATATCACCGGTCGCTGGTTTTAGAACATCCATGGATGGTTCAAACAGGCGGCCGGTGCTTTGTTACCACCCAGGCAGGAAGTTCAGCCCCCATACCCCACGGCCAATGCCGCTGGTATGGATCGGGAACGCATAATAGGGTTCCAGGATCAGGGCCCCGAAAAGGTTGACGCGAAGGGAGGGTCCGGTACTGAAGACCGGAAATCGCTTTCCTGCGGTGTAAGCCTCGGAAACATCCAGGGTAAGACGGTCCCCCTGGTTCCAGGCCACGCCGGCATCCAGAAACCAGGCCAGCTCCGTGAAAAGGAAGCCGCTGCCTATCAGCGCAAGCCGCTCCGGCCCGGTAAACGGCACCCGGAATTCGAGTCCGCCCATCAGGGCACGGG
>SLSG01000123.1 GCA_007130545.1 Bacteroidales bacterium
AATGCCCAAGCAACAGGGCCACAAAGATTACTGCGGAAAGATCGAGGGAGAAGCCACGGAAACGGATATTCCCAAACACAATTCCCAGGCTGATGATGAGAAAAAGGACAAAATACCCTTCAAAAATAATATCACCCATGGATTTGTGTATAGAATGAACAATTCGCTGAATATCTGTGTTATAGATGCAAATAATCCTTACCTTCGCGGCCGCATACGCGGCCCGGTTTTTGCACCAAAGTTAATGGTTACTTTTTATTGGTTTTGTAGTATTTGTTATTTATTCCCATGTTCTGGACCATTCTATTGTTTTCCCTGTTCATCCTGCTTGTTGATATTTACGCCTACCGTGGAATGAAGAAGCTTTTCTCCCACGGAAGGCTGACCCCCCTGAGGCGTTTTGCGCTCAAAACTTACTGGATTGTAGATTTACTCTTTTTGTTTTTCGCCATTGCCTGGCTGCTCTTCATCCGGAACAGCCCACAGGAGGATTATGTACAATACCGAAGGTTCTTCCTGATCGCCGCCGGATTTGCGATGGTCTTTGTCCCGAAATTCAGCTTCTTTATTTTCACGGGAGTTTATGACCTCAAGATTCTGTTGCTTGGGCTTACCCAGCGCGTATTTTCAACCAGATCCGGGATCCACCGCCTGCTTGGCAGGTGGAGGCGCAGTTTGATCGTACCTGCTGTGGGAATGGCATTCGCTGCGACGACATTTTCCATTACGGTTTACGGGCTGGGTTTTGGACGTTACAATTTCCAGGTGGAAACACAGGAGGTTTGGTTTGAACAGCTGCCACCGGCATTTGACGGATACCGCATTGTCCAGTTCTCAGACACCCACCTGGGAAGCTATACCCAGACAGATGCCGTCCAGGCCGGCCTGAAGTTGATCAATGCGCTTGAACCCGACCTGATTGTTTTCACCGGAGACATGGTGAACAACGAAGCCAGGGAAGCCATGAAATTCCTGCAATTCTTTCAGGACCTGGAGGCCCCTGATGGGATGTATTCGGTACTGGGCAACCATGACATGGGGGATTACCGCCGCTGGGGTACCATTGACGAAAAAGATGCCGATGTGGAAAAACTGGTCCGACTCCAATCTGAAATGGGGTTCCGGGTCCTCTTGAATGAACAGGCATTTATTCTCCGTGGACAGGATTCCATTCTGCTGCTTGGCGTGGAAAACTGGGGCCTGCCACCCTTTGAGCAGCATGGCGACCTGCAGGCTGCATTGGGGAATATGTCGGACTTCCCCTTCAAGGTCCTGCTCTCACATGACCCTTCCCATTGGCGTGAACAAGTCATCCCCCAAACGGATGTACAACTGACCCTGAGCGGCCACACCCACGGCATGCAGTTTGGCATTACCAACCGGTTTTTTTCATGGAGTCCGGTCAAACTTAAATACAATGAGTGGAGCGGACTTTATTCGGAGGGCGGACAAAAACTCTATGTCAACCGGGGATTTGGATATTTGAGTTTCCCGGGAAGGATCGGGATGCCCCCTGAGATCACTTTGCTTATCCTGCGAAGTGGGAATAAACCTGCGATTTGATCTGTGCTTTAATAATTACCTCCCATGTCCGATCAGCAATTGAATATCTTTTGGTTTCGCCGGGACCTGCGCCTGATGGACAACTGTGGTTTGTATGAAGCACTCAGGTCCGGCAGGCAGGTGCTGCCCTTGTTTATTTTTGATGAGGATATTCTGAATGGGCTTCCGGCGAGTGACCACCGCGTGGAATACATCCACCTTCAGTTGCAACAGCTCGAAAAGGAGCTGGCCAGTTTGGGTTCGGGCCTGCTTGTAAAAAAAGGCAGGCCGCTTGAGGTGTTTGTCGGCTTGCTCAAGGATTACCAGGTGGAAGCCGTTTACACCAACGGAGACCACGAGCCCTATGGTCAGAAAAGGGATGAGAAGGTCAGGGCCTTGCTCGAATCCCAGGGGATCTCACTGGAATCCCATACCGACCACCTTATTTTTAACAAGAACCAGGTCCTGAAACCCGATGGTAGCCCGTACCTTGTCTTTACACCTTACAGCAAGCAGTGGAAGGCCAGGCTAAGCAGCAGGGACCTTTCTCCCTTTCCCTCACAGGAAATGTTGGCCCATTTGTGGAAAGGGAACATTCCTTCCATGCCGGCCTTGCAGGCCCTTGGATGCAAGCCTTCCGGCATGGCCATGCCCTCTTTTACGGTACGCGAGGACATTATCAGGAATTATGACCGCACGCGGGACTTCCCGGCACTGGAGGGTACTTCCCGGCTGGGAACCCAATTGAGATTCGGGGTTTTGAGCATCAGGGACCTGGTTAAAAAAGCCGGGAAATGGAATGAGGTATTCCTGAATGAATTGATTTGGCGGGAATTCTATGCGATGGTTCTGTGGCATTTTCCGCATGTGGTCAAAGGCTCCTTCAAACCGGTATTTGACCGTCTTCCCTGGGTGAATGGGGAGGAGGCTTTTAGCAGATGGAAAGCGGGAATGACCGGATACCCCATGGTGGATGCAGGCATGCGGCAGCTGAGCCAGACCGGCTATATGCACAACCGGCTGCGCATGATCACGGCCAGCTTTTTGACGAAGCACCTGATGGTCGACTGGCGATGGGGAGAAGCCTGGTTTGCTGAAAAATTGTTCGACTACGAGCTTTCCTCCAACAATGGAGGGTGGCAATGGAGTGCCGGGACCGGATGCGATGCAGCTCCGTATTTCAGGATCTTCAATCCGACGGAACAACAAAAAAGGTTTGATCCGGAAGGGACGTTTATCCGCGAGTGGGTTCCTGAAGCGGGTAGCCCGGATTATCCTGCCCCCATCGTAGATCATAAATTGGCCAGGGATCGCTGGCTGAAAACAGTAAAAGAATTGGTATCTTCACAGCGCTGAATAAGCGTTTCCGTTTACTGACCCTTGTATGCCCGACTTCCACGATTTTGTCCGTTACCTGGAGAACGCTGATTTTTCAAATCTCCCCGGCGTCCAGGCCCAGTTGCAAATGGCCCCATCCATCCGCCATACCGATATACGGAACATGGGGCTTGGTAGAAACCCTGTACAAAGCAGTGTGTTATTGCTCTTCTATCCGGATAAGGTGCAGCAGGCTACCACGGTTCTTATTCAACGTCCGGAATATGACGGGGCCCATAGCGGACAGATCTCCTTTCCTGGTGGACGGCGTGAGACCGGAGACCCGGACCTGGCATATACCGCACTGAGGGAAGCGAAAGAAGAGATAGGGGTGGATCCCGGACTGGTAGATTTAAAAGGAAAGCTGACAGAGCTGTTTATCCCGCCAAGCAACTTCATTGTAACCCCTTTTATAGGCATCTCCAAAAGCCGCCCGGATTTCATACCTGATCCGGGTGAAGTGGCTGCCATTCTTGAGTTTTCACTTAAGGACCTGCTCAATCCCGCGTGCATGGAAATGAAGCATATAAGGTTGAGAGACGGCCACCGCCTGGAAACCCCTTGTTATAACATGAATGGTCACATTATCTGGGGTGCCACCGCCATGATTATTTCCGAAATGGCAGAAGTAATAGCCGCAAAATAAAAAAAGGAGGCTGTTGCAGCCTCCCTCTTTATGTTGATGTCCACTTTTTTCAGTCTATTGAACGGATTCCACCACGGCTTTAAATGCCTCCGGGTTGTTCATGGCCAGGTCAGCAAGCACTTTGCGGTTGATCTGGATATCCTTCGCATTCAATTTGCCAATGAATTGTGAATAACTCAAGCCATACTGCCTGACTGCCGCATTGATACGCTGGATCCAAAGCTTACGGAATTCCCGCTTCTTGTTCCGGCGGTCCCGGTAGGCATAGGTCTGCCCCTTTTCCCAGGTATTCTTTGCAACGGTGTAAACGTTCTTTCTGGCACCAAAATAACCCTTGGTGAGTTTTAACAGCTTTTTTCTTTTGCGCCTCGCGGCGACTTTGTTAACGGTTCTTGCCATATTATTTGTTTTTTTCGTTTAGCGCTTTCTCTACGGAAAGACTTTTCGTGCATAAACAAAGGTGAATGAATTACGAGACCATTAAAGGGCCAACATCGCCTTGATGTTGTTCTCGTCTGACTTGTGGACCAATGAGGTCTTGGTCAGGTTTCT
>SLSG01000092.1 GCA_007130545.1 Bacteroidales bacterium
GTTTTCTCACCCAATGACGCATCGCCCCCGGAGGGAGCTTCTGAGCAAGCCGGAAACAACAGGGCCATCAGAATAAATAAATAACACAGGTTTCTTGTTTTCATGTTGTCGGATGGTTTTTTCCCAAGGCATAGACAAAAAACACAACAAACTACGTGCAAATAGCTACATCAATTTGATGTTCAACCCAATAGATTTTAAGCAGGGACAGGGGCGGAGGGATGGCTGTACCGAAACGGACAGGTTTGTACGCAATCGTACACTTGTGGTTTTCAGCCGGGAGGGGACTTACAAGCAGCAAATGCCGGTGATGGGCAAAAAGCACACAAAAAAAGGAGCCCCGTTAAGAGCTCCTTTTCCCACAATTTATAACCACAAAACCAATTCACAATTAACCAAATTATTCAATTGGTTTAAGCATCTCTGCTCATTACAAAAGTAGTCTAAATAATATTGCGCTCTGAATAAAAAAAAGTTAAAGCGTGTTAAATTCTGTTAAACAAGATTTTAATGCCCATTTACCACTTATTTTTGTTCTTGCCGGAATCCGGTTTTTTGTTATCCGGGCTACGGAATTTCGCTTTTATCCGGGCTACGGAACCCGCCGGCCGGCACACCATGGAACCGGTAAGATCAACACCATGAAAAAACGATTCATTTTCCTGGTTATTATCTCTATAACCATATCATTGCTGGGCCTGATCGGCATTCAGCTTTACTGGATTCGCAATGCGGTTTCGGTTAAGGAGGTCAACTTTGACCGGGGAGTGAGCGAGGCGGTCAGCAAGGCCATTTATAAGTTCAACAAGATGGAGCTGACCCGCAAAGCGGTCATTCAGCGGGACCAGGGTCAGCAGATGAGTTACCTTTTCAATATGCTGGATTCCCTGAACCGCGTCTATTACCAGGAAATGGTCACCCGCCAGCCCACGGCAGTCAACCCTTTCGCCGTCGACACGCTTGAATCCCTTTTTTGGTCGGATTTCCAAATGAACCTCGGTTTTCCCGATGCGGGCTCATCCCGTCAGTCAGACACCATTATGCAGGGCACATCTGCTCCTTCTGCAGGTGGCGGACGGGGATACCTTCCCGACCCGGAACAGCGCAGCCAGGACGACCCTTTAAGTCTGTTCTTTAACCGTAGCCGCATCATCAACGACCTGTTTGATGATATGTTCTCCAGCCGCTTCGCACTGCAGGTGTCGGCAGAGGAGACCGTGCACACACTGGACTCCCTCCTGGGCAGCGAGCTGCTGCACCACGGCATCAACACGGAATACGAATTCGGGCTTTTCAATCCCGTAATGAATGCCCTTACAAGTGAGAGAACCGGGAGGTACTCCAAAAACCTGCTCCAGAGCCCATACTTTTTCAGTCTGTTTCCGAACGACATTTTTCTGAACCCGGATTACCTGCTGCTCTATTTTCCCGAACAGAAACAATATATCTTTTCCCAGATCAACGCCATGCTGGCCACCTCTTCCCTGCTGATAATCATCATTATTTCATCCTTCGCATTTACCATCCTTACCGTCATCCGGCAGAAGAAGCTGTCGATCATGAAGAATGACTTCATCAACAACATGACCCATGAGCTGAAAACGCCCATCTCCACCATTTCACTTGCATGCCAGGCCCTGAGTGACAAAGACGTACAGAAGTCCGAAGACCTCTACCAAAGCTACATCACGGTAATAAACGAAGAGAACAAGCGCCTGGGAATGATGACGGAAAAGGTCCTGCAGACTGCGCTGATTGAAAAAGGCAAGGTTAAGCTGAGTAAGTCAGGACTGGATCTGCACGACCTGATAAGCGACACCATCCGCAAAATCGGCATCCAGGTGGAGACCCGGGGGGGCAGCATTGAAACCGACTTTCAGGCAACTTACAGCTTTTTAAAGGCCGACAAGGTACACCTGGCCAATGTGTTTTTCAACCTGCTTGACAACGCGAACAAATACACCCCCGTCAGTCCGAAGATCCTTGTCTCCACGGAAAACTCCAGCCACGGCATCCTCGTGCATGTGGATGACAACGGAATCGGCATAAGCCGTGCCAATCAAAAGAAAATTTTTGATAACTTGTACCGGATTTCAACGGGCAATATTCATGATGTGAAGGGATTCGGCCTGGGATTAAGTTACGTGAAGGCCATCGTCGAAAAACACGGCGGATGGATCAGCGTAAGCAGTGAACCTAAGAAAGGCTCACGCTTTACGGTTTTCATCCCCTTCGGATTCAACGGCTCCGCGGAGCAACAGGGGTAAGCCCCATTAACCAAAGCATCCCATGGAAAAACCATCGATCAAGATCCTGCTTGCAGAAGACGACCCCAACCTGGGAACCATATTAAAGGCCTACCTGGAAGCCAAGGGGTTTCCCACCACCCTTTGCGTGAACGGGGAAGACGCGTACAACACCTACCTTAGGGAAAGTTTTAACTTTTGCATCCTGGATGTGATGATGCCGGTGAAGGATGGGTTTACCGTGGCCAGGGATATCCGCAAGGTCGACAAGAAGATTCCCATTTTATTCCTGACCGCCAAGGCCATGCAGGAAGACATTATTGAGGGACTCACCATCGGGGCGGACGATTACCTGACCAAACCCTTCAGCATGGAAGAGCTGCTTTTGCGCATCAACGCCATTTTTCGGCGGACCTATTCAGACAAGCCCGGGGACTCTGAAAAGACCTTTTTCCATATCGGTGAATACACCTTTGATTATTCCCGGCAGATTCTGAAGATCGGTGACCAGGAGCAGAAACTCACCTCGAAGGAAGCCCAGTTGCTGAAGATGTTGTGCGACCGCACCAACGAAGTATTGGACCGTTCCGAGGCCCTGAACAAGATCTGGCTTGACGACAATTATTTCAATGCCCGGAGCATGGATGTCTACATCGCCAAGCTGCGAAAATACCTCAAAGACGATCCGGGCGTTGAACTGCTCAATGTCCACGGACGCGGCTTTAAGCTATTGGCCAACAACGAGGATTCCGAATAGGCACCTATTCATATTTCAATGCATCCGAAGGATTTGCCAGGCTGACGCGTACGGCATGGTAGCTGACCGAAATGGTCGTGATCAACATTGCGACCAGCCCCCCGATAATGATCGGAATGATGTCCATGTCTGTCCGGTACGCAAAGCTGTTCAGCCAGCGCTGCATGAGGATCCATGCAAGCGGGGCCCCGATGAGGAACCCGATGCCCACCAGGATATAAAACTCCTTCAGCAACATCGAGATTATCCGGAACATACTGGCGCCAAGCACTTTTCGCACCGCTATCTCCCTGGAGCGCTGCTCCGCCATATAGGAAGCCAGCGCAAACAATCCCAGGCAGGCAATAAAGATGGCAAAACCCGAGAAAACCAGAATGATGTACCCAAAGCGCTCTTCCTCCTGGTAGTTCCGGTTGAATTCCTGCTCCAGGGAATAGGGCTGGAAATGCCTGTCGGGCATGAAGGAATAAAAGACTTCCTCAAGATGCTCCATCAGGCCCGTGGTGCGCCCTCCAGCGGTTTTCACAGACACCCTTTGCGACACACCCTCATACCAGCAAACCACCAGGGGTCCGATTTGCTGCTGCAGCGAGTTGAAGTGAAAGTCTGGGATGATCCCGATAATCCGGCGGCCATTGATCTCCTGCCCGAGGACCTCCTCATAACTTCCCTTCAGTTCAAAATAGTTCACCGCCGTTTCGTTGAGCATGATCACCTGCAGGTGTTCCGAGCGTAGATCCGGGTCAAAATGCCGGCCGGCGATGGGATCAACACCCATCATTTTCAGGTAGTTGTGGTGAACAGGCAGAAAGGTATGTTGTTTCCTCATGCCGTCGACGGAAGCCCCGTCCTGCCAGGTGATATAACCCGGAACGGCATTGGAGAAACTCACATCCAGCACATCCGGATGTTCCAAAATCGCTGACTTAAAGGATTCCTTCCGGCTGTTCGGCGGACCCATGAAATAGAGCACATTCTCACTTTCAAACCCCAGTTCCTGGTTTTTCATGAAGCTGATCTGTTCATTTACCAGCATGGTGGCTGCAATCAGGGCGATGGAAA
>SLSG01000138.1 GCA_007130545.1 Bacteroidales bacterium
TGCACAATGAAACGATTTATCCCCATCCGCCACAAAGCCAATGGAAACAATCCGCCAATAAAATACAAAGCCTGGTCAGTGCCTACCAGGTAGAGGCCATCGCCATCGGCAACGGAACGGCAGGCCGGGAGACCGAGAACCTGGTGCGCGGCATTCGCTTCGACAAGGACATCATGGCCGTGATGGTGAATGAAAGCGGGGCATCGGTCTATTCTGCCTCGGCAGTGGCCAGGGAGGAATTTCCTGACTATGACGTCACCGTCAGGGGCGCGGTGAGCATCGGCAGGAGGCTGGCAGACCCGCTGGCCGAACTGGTCAAGATCGACCCGAAGTCCATCGGGGTGGGGCAGTACCAGCATGATGTGGACCAGAGAATGCTGAAAGCCGGACTGGATGATGTGGTGGAGAGCTGTGTGAATGCCGTGGGGGTGGAACTGAATACTGCGAGCAAGGAACTATTGACTTATGTAAGCGGACTGGGTCCCTCACTGGCGGGGGGCATCGTGGCTTTCCGGAATGCCAACGGACCTTTCCCGTCGAGGAAGGCGCTGAAGAAGGTGCCCAGGTTTGGCGAAAAGGCCTTTGAACAGGCTGCGGGTTTTTTGCGGGTCAGCGAATCAAACAATCCTTTGGACCGCAGCGCCGTGCACCCCGAGAGCTATGGGGTGGTGGAAAAAATGGCGCGGGACCTGGAGACGGATGTGCCGCAACTGATTGCGGACGAAAGCCTGCGGAAGAAGATCCGCCTGCAGGATTACGTTTCGGAAAAGACCGGCCTTCCGACGCTGGAAGACATCATGCAGGAGCTGGCCAGGCCGGGACGCGACCCCCGCCAGAAGTTCGACGTATTTGAATTTGACCGAAGTGTCAACAGCATACAGGATCTCAGGGAGGGGATGGTGCTGCCTGGCATCGTGACCAATATCACCGCATTCGGCGCCTTTGTCGATGTGGGGGTGCACCAGGACGGACTGGTGCACATCAGCCAGCTTGCCAATAAGTTCGTCAGGGACCCCAATGAGGTGGTCCGGCTGAATCAGAAAGTCATGGTGAAAGTGTTGCAGGTCGATGCCGACCGCAAACGCATCACCCTTTCAATGAAGGAGGTATAATTCCGGCAGGGAAACCAGGCCTGCCTATTTTTTCATCTCCACATAGTTCTTGTAGAAATGGGGGATGGTCTCAATGCCTTTGAAGAACTGTACCAGTGGATAATTCTCATTGGGCGAGTGGATGGCATCCGACTCCAGTCCAAATCCCATTAAAATGGCCTTGATCCCAAGGATTTTCTCAAAGAGGGAGATAATCGGGATGCTGCCGCCGCTGCGGACCGGGATGGGCTTTTTCCCGAAAGTGATCTCATAAGCCTTGCTGGCGGCTTGGTATTCCACGGTATTGGTCGGGGAAACATAGCCCTCACCGCCGTGCAGGAACTCCACATCCACCTTTACGTAGGGTGGCGCAATGGCCAGGAAATGCTTCTTGAAAACCTCGGTGATCTTGTTGGAATCCTGGTGTGGTACCAGGCGCATGGAAATTTTTGCGTGGGCTTCGGAGGGAAGCACTGTTTTTGCACCCGGGTCGGTATGTCCGCCCCATATCCCGTTCACGTCGAGTGTGGGACGGATGCCGGTGCGTTCCAGGGTCGAGTAACCCGCTTCCCCGTGTACCTCGGCAATGTCCAGCGCTTTTTTGTATGCCTCTTCGTCGAATGGCGCCCTGGCCATTTCGGCCCTTTCTTCCTTTGAAAGCACCTCCACGTCATCATAGAAACCCTCTACGGTGATGCGTCCCTTGTCGTCTGTCAGGCTGCCGATCATCTGGCAAAGCACATTGATGGGGTTGGCAACGGCCCCCCCGAAAAGTCCGGAGTGCAGGTCACGGTTCGGACCGGTAACATGGACCTCCACGTAAGAAAGACCGCGCAGTCCGGTGGTAATGGACGGATCATCCGGTCCGAGCATGGATGTGTCAGAAACCAGAATGACATCGGCAGCCAGTTTCTCCCTGTTTTGCTCCATAAATTTTCCCAGGCTGGGGGATCCGATCTCTTCCTCGCCCTCGATCATGAACTTCACGTTGCAGGGAAGCTGGGCCGTTTTCACCAGGTATTCAAATGCGGCAAAGTGCATATACATCTGTCCCTTGTCATCGTCTGCCCCGCGCGCATAGATCTTCCCGTCCCGAATCTCGGGTTCGAAAGGCGGACTCTTCCACAGATTCAACGGCTCGACGGGCTGTACATCATAATGGCCGTATACCAGAACGGTCGGCAGGGACGGGTCAATGGTCTTTTCCCCGTAAACCACCGGATGCCCATCGGTGTCGAGCACTTCGGCTTTCTCTGCCCCTTTCTCGAGCAGCCTGGTCTTGATCCAGGCGGCGGCTTCGTACATATCGTCTTTATGTGCCTCCTTGGAGCTGATTGAGGGGATGCGGATCAGCTCGAAAAGCTCCTGCAGCAGGCGGTCTTTGTTGTCTTGGATGAATGCTTTCAGGTCGTTCATAGGGTAAGCTTGGGTTGTTTATTGAGATTAATTAAATAACTGGAAGAGCAAAAATATAAAAAATGGGAGAACCTGCGCGTTAATTTTTTATCTTGCGGGGAATATATAAGCACTTGAGAAGCTGCGATGAACCGGAAAAACATCTCCCCCTACATTAAGATACCAATCATTTATATTCTGGTTGGAGGTCTTTGGATCCTGGTAACGGACTGGATGATCGGACTCTGGTCGGGTGACCCTGAGATGTTACAAATCGCCCAGACCTATAAGGGGTGGTTTTTCGTGGGGGTTACCGGATTGCTGCTTGCCTTGCTGGTTTACCGCCTGGTTTCCAAATTGGAACAGACCAAAATGTCGTATACGCATGCCTTGAAGGAATCTGAAAGCAAGCTGTCCACTTTGCTCACGAATCTTCCCGGCATGGCCTTTCGTTGCAGACACGACAAATACTGGACCATGCTTTTTGTCAGCAAGGGCTGTGAGGACCTGACGGGATATACCGTGGAGGAACTTCAGGACAGCACCTTGTTGTCTTACGCCCGGGTGATCCATCCGGAAGACCGCCGGAAGGTGAGGGATGTGGTCCAGGAAAAAGTTATGGGGAGGGAAAAATACTTCCTCACCTACCGCATCATTACAAAACCTGGCGACATCAAGTGGGTGCTGGAGCAGGGGCAGGGCCTTTTCGGTCCCGACGGGGAGCTGCTTTACATAGAAGGCTTCATTTCTGACATCAGTGAGCAAAAAAATGCGGAAAGGTCATTGCAGTATTACGCGGATTTCCTGAACGTAATCATCGAGAGCATCCCGTTTCCACTCTTCTATAAAGACCCCTCGGGAAGGTACCTTGGCTGCAACAAGGCGTTTTGCCAGCTTGTCGGAAAAAGCCTGGATGAGATCATCGGGCAAACCGTATATGATATGTTTTCGCTCGCCCAGGCCCGGAAGTTTATGGATAAAAACAAAGAGCTGCTGGACACCAGGGAAAACCAGCACCTGGAAACCAAAATTGAATTGCCCGACGGCAAGCATATTTACGTGGTGATGCATAAGTCGATTTTCCTGAACCCCGATGGCAAGCCGGGAGGGATCATCGGGGTGTATTTTGATATTTCTGACCGGGTCCGCGCCGAGACCATAATTTTGCAGCAGATGGAGGAGCTCGAGCGGGTCAATGACGAGCTGGACCGTTTCACTTACAGCGTCTCGCATGACCTGAGGAGTCCGCTGGTTACCGTGGAAGGATTTCTGGGCCTGATACGCGACGATGCCCGCTCAGGAAACCTTGAAGACCTGGAATCCAATGTAAAGAGGACATACAGCGCCATCGAGAAGATGCACAAACTGCTGGAGGATCTTTTGCGCCTGTCCCGCCTGGGCAAGGTGACGGATCCCTTTGAGAAGGTCTCTATGAACGATTTGGTGTTTGAGGTCCTTGAACACCTGCACGGACTGATCAGCAGGAATGGCTGCACCGTTCATCTGGACCCTGATCTCCCGGAGGTTTATGCCGATAGGACCCGGATCATGGTGGTACTGCA
>SLSG01000235.1 GCA_007130545.1 Bacteroidales bacterium
TAGTCGTGGGTCATTTCCACGAACTGCTCCATCGCAGGCCAGAAGTAATCAGCAAATTCAGCCCCTTCCACGACAATACGGATCTTGTCGCTGAACCGGCTCATGCCATTGGCCGTCCCCAGTATAAAATCCTCGGCGATGGGCGCATTAAAAACCCTTTCCTTGCCGAATTCTTGCTGCTTGCCCTTGGTCACATTAAATATCCCGCCCTTTTCCTTATAGGCAATGTCCTGTCCCCAGATAAACGTATCCGGGTTGTGGCGGAATTCTGCTTTCAGTGTCTCATTCAGGGCGGTGATGAGCTTAATCGGATTGTCCTTAAGGTCATGTGTGCCATCCGGGTATTTCTCCGGAACATGGGGTTCCGGAATAACAAAATCAAATATTGATTCAGGGTCCGGATCAGGCGCCTTCATTGCATTTTTGTGGGCCTGGGCCACCACCTTGTTTACTTCCTCCTCCAATGCCTTCAGGTCATTTTCTGAGATCTCCCCCTGGCTGAGCAATAGCTTCCGGAACTTTGGGAGGGGGTCGTGGGCTTGCACACAGCGAAGTTCTGCTTCGCTGCGGTAAAGGTCGTGGCGGTCGCTATTGGAGTGGGAGCCGATCCGCACCGTGCTGGCATGCACGATCACAGGCTCTTGTGCCTCGATGGCATGACGTTTTGCCTCTGCCATGGCATTCATGGAATCAAATACATCCTTTCCATCACAATAAATGATGCGCAGGTTCTTAAACCCGGAAAAATTGTCGGCCACCTTCCGGTTGGCGGTCTGGTCTTTTTTGGGGACAGAAATGCCATACCCATTGTCCTGGATTACAAAGATGACCGGGACTTTTTCATTGCTCGCCCC
Source organism: Bacteroidales bacterium (assembly GCA_007130545.1). Lineage (GTDB taxonomy): Bacteria > Bacteroidota > Bacteroidia > Bacteroidales > UBA7960 > SLSG01. The sequence goes on from SLSG01000235.1 coordinate 855, forward strand.
ATTGATCGCTTCATATACAAATCCCTCTGAAACAGAGGACTCCCCCTGGGAGCTGATGGCAACCCCCTTGTGACCGTACTTTTTCATACCCCTGGCCACCCCAACGGCGTGCAGGGTATGGTTGCCAGTTGAAGAGGACACATTGTGAATGTTCCACTCTGGCTTGGCAAAATGGTTGGACATATGTCTTCCCCCGCTGGCCAGGTCGGTCGCCTTGGAAATTCCGTTCAGAATGATCTCCTCCGCAGTCAATCCAGCAGATATGTTTGTCAGCATGTCCCTGTAATACGGGAACAAATGGTCTGTTTTCCTGTCGAAAACCTGTCCGATTGCAAGCTGTATCCCGTCATGTCCCGCATAGGGCGCATGATAGGACCACCCCAGGGCCTGTTTCAGGTAATTGGGTGCCTTTTCATCCAGCTTCCTGCCAAGAACCATGAGTTTGTACCAGTTCAAAAGGGTTTCCTTACCGGCTTTTTCAAGGGTATATTTCGGGTCAGTCACGGCATCCTGGCCGGAATTTTCCGGCCGGTTGTTGACCTGCCCGGTTTTATTCGATCTTGTTTTCTTTTCTGCTACTTTAACCATAGTATTATAATTTAATCAAGGTATTGTCCAATTCATAAACCAGACAATAGGGGTTTTGTTTAAATCAATCTAAGGTAATTCTTCAATAAAAGGTTCTCCTGATGGCTGCCGGGATCTTTTCCACAAGGTCCGTTACGATCAGTCCCTCGAACGCCTTCCCCCTGATTGCCAAATCTGCCGCCAGGCCGTGGGTGAACACTGCCGCCAGGCTGCTCTGCAGGGGATTGTAGTTTTGGGCCATCCATGCCAGGATCATACCCGTAAGGGCGTCCCCGCTCCCGCCGCTTGCCATTCCGGGATTCCCGGTCGGATTGAAATAGACTTTTCCGGCCGGACTGATCACCGCAGTGAACGCTCCTTTTAAAACCAATGTGATCTGAAAGCGATGTGAGAACTCACGGGCCTTCATCAAACGCTCATACCCACTGCCGCACTTCCCGGCCAGGCGGTCAAATTCCCCCGGGTGTGGGGTCAGCACGGATCCGGATGGAAGAAAACCGCACCAAGTGGGGTTTTCTGAAAGGATATTCAGTGCATCTGCATCCAGGACCAAGGGGCAGGAAGCCTGCTGGAGGAGCAATTTCAGGGTCCTGCCGGTTTCGTCTGCTGTGCCGGTCCCCGGACCAATCCCGATGGCATTGAACCTTTCTATATCCGGCAATCCATCGATCTGTTCCTGCTTGCCGGCAGGCATGCACATGGCTTCAGGAAGAAAGGTCTGCAAGGGAATCACCCCGGATTCCGGCAGAAACACACTCAACAGTCCGACTCCGCTTCGCATGCAGGCCTTGGCAGCAATCAATGCGGCGCCCATCTTCCCCAGGTGTCCGGCGATCAGCAAGGCATGGCCGAACTGACCCTTATGGGAAAACCTGGACCGTGGACGGTAAAATTCCTTCAGCATCCCTGGTTCAATCATGCTATATTTTGAATCGGATTGGGCAATCCCTTCGGGGTGCAGCCCGATGTCCAATACTTCCCATTGTCCCACAAACATTTCATTCTCAGCAAAAAGAAAAGCCATTTTGGGCATCTGAAAACCCAATGTATAGTCTGCCCGAATGATGGCACCAGGGTCATTTCCGGTATTGTCATCGCAAAACAAACCGCTGGGAAGATCCACGGCTACCACCACCGCACCTGACCCATTGATATGCCTGACCACCCTGGCCGGGAGTCCGTCAAGTGGACGGTTTAGTCCGCTTCCGAAAAGGGCGTCAACCACCAGCTCGTCCCTTCCGATATCCGGGAGGGTAGCCCCTTCATCCAATTCGTTTACCTGCAGGTTCCTCACCCCATGAAGGCGTTTCCGGTTCTGCTGAAAATCGGGGGAGCCTTCTGAAGCATGCCTTACAATGTGAACCACCACCTGGTGTCCGGTGCCCCCAAGCATCCTGCCAATGGCCAGACCATCTCCCCCATTGTTGCCCATGCCGCAAAAAACCTGCACCTTTTTCTTTTCACGCATCCTTCGTTTGATCCACTCAAAACATTTTTTTGCTGCCCTTTCCATTAGGTCAATGGAGCGTATGGGCTCATGCTCAATGGTGTATGCGTCCAATTTTCTGATCTGTTCGGCCTTAAGGATTTTCATTCTTTCCCCTTTTGGTTTGGATTTTATAGGACAATTTACAAATTTCCTTGCCGGCTTAAAAGTAATTGGAAATAATTTCAGACTTTCGCATGGTACCATTCAAGGAGAATAATGATTGTGTCCACAGCCTATTTTCCGCCCCTTGACTATATGTCGGCGGCATCTGTTTGTTCCAGTCTGCTTGTTGAGCATCACGAAACCTATCCAAAGCAGACCTGGCGGAACCGCTGCCGTCTGCTCACGGCAAACGGAGTACTGGACCTTGTTATTCCCGTGGTAAGGCCCAGCGGCAGGCACAGCAAAACCGGAGAGGTTCTTATCAGCTCCCACCTGCCCTGGCAAAAACAACATTGGCGAACCATAGCCAGCGCCTATGCGAATGCGCCGTTTTTTCTGTTTTATGAAGACCTGATCCGGCCATTTTACTTCAGGCCTCCTCCCCCATTGCTTACTGAATGGAATGATACGCTTTTTTTGGAGATCTCTGGAGAACTTGGGTTTGATTTGGAAGTCCGACACTCAGACCACTTCAGAAAGCCTGAAGGGCACGGCATGGACCTGCGCTACTCCTTTTCACCAAAGGCCCGCAGGAACATATTGGCTGATGCCTTTCAATGGCCGGCATATCCCCAGGTTTTCTCCCCTCCCCCCGGATTTGTTCCAAACCTCAGTGTGGTGGACCTGCTTTTCAACACGGGTCCTGATGCGGGAACTTATCTGCAGGCGTGCGGCCGGGAACTTTTCCCTCAATTCATAACAGGATAGGCGATCCGAACATGGTAGATGTTCATCAGCCGCCGCTTGAATAGTTTTTTTACCGTGGAAATGTCCCTGAAGGTAATGTTGGCATTGTCAAACTGATTTTCGCTGATCTGGGTGTCAATGATCTTCTCCACCAGCTCTTCAATCTCGTTCTCATTGGGATTTGCCATGCTGCGTGAAGCGGCTTCCACCGAGTCGGCCATCATCACCACGGCAGTTTCCTTTGAAAAGGGCCTGGGTCCCGGATA